>NZ_VZQN01000014.1:0-170178 GCF_014397645.1 Paraburkholderia sp. 31.1 | reverse complement strand
CCCGCACTTTCCGCTTCCGCAAAGCTGATCTGCCGCTTCATCGTCGATCGTCCGTCCCGTGAATTTCTTCTACAACGCCCTCGACCACATCTGCGATGACGGTCGCACCAAATAAATCAGTGTTTCCCTAGCTCGTACATCGGCAATTGGCTCGATGAAAAGGGATGACTTTGTCACCTTTTCCTCCCTTGCCGCCGAAACTTTGGCTGATCCCAAAAATTATTCGAAGTTCAGCAGTCAGATTGAACAAATGCGGAACGACTACACACCGTTCAACCTGGAAACAATGGTGAAGTCGGTAACAGAGTAATTATATTTAAGGTATGGATAAATGAGACCTCTAACAGAAGCTGAAATTGAAATGGTGTCGGGCGCCGAGACCATTACTTATACCCTGCCCGCTGGATCTTCCGTCACCACGACCCTCCTGGGTGATTCTTCGACGTCAATCACCGTCAACATACCCGGAGTTCCCAGCTACACTTGGAACAGCGGCATTGCGGTAACGTGCTTTATTCTAGGAACGGGATTCGGGATGACAGCGGGAATTTTGTCTGGAAAGCCGACAGTTGGTGCTCTCACCGACTTTCTTGTTTCTAAAAGCTGCTCTGCTGTAATGAAAGACATACAGCAACAGACTCCCACCAACGACGGGGATGGCTAAATGCAATTATGGAGTTTAAATGAAAATAGCAATGATGCGAATTAGTTGGTATTTCGCGCTAGCCTTAATCGCGATCGGCTTTAGCAGGATTCACTTTGTGAATCTCTTCGGCGCATTCATGCCGGCGTTGGCCGCGTATGTTCCTGCGTCATTGTTTTGGCTCTTTTTTGGGGCCATCGTGACAGGCAAGCGGGGAGTACCGTCTACCACATTCGGCGTGCGCACCAAGAGTTTGGGCACGATCCTGCTTTTCGCAGGGATTGCCCTATCTGTTACTTTGGTGCTCACCAATCGAACGGTCGCAGCAAGCTTTGCCATCATGCTGGCTCTCGGCGGAGCGGAGTTGATTCTGATGTCTCGTGGCGCTGAAGCGCAAAACTCCTAGCGGACCAAGAACTTCATCACCTAACCCTGTTTCAGTTGCCACCTAGCCCTCCGTCACCGGAGGGGCTAGGTGATTTTTCATGACAAATCCATACGAACCAAGTAAAACGGGTCTTTTTCGTGAGCAGGCAATTAATGCACGTCGCGACAAATACACTGGTCAGATTTTGCTTAGCTATCCACTTCCCACCTGGATATGGTCAGCGTTTGGGATCATCGCAGCGTCGCTGATACTGTGTTACGTCGCATTCGGTAGTTATACCAAGAAAGTGCTCGTAAGCGGACAAGTAGCTTAGTCTCTAGTTCCAAGTGCAACACCTTGAATGAGGTAGGGTGTTGCGATGAAGAAGAACTACAAGCATTTGAGTGCGGAAGAACGCGCGGCGATCATGATCGAACATCGAAAGGGCGACAGCATAAGAACTATTGCGGGGCTGCTGCGGCGCAGCGCTTCGACGGTGTCGCGCGAACTGGCGCGTAATTGCAGCGTGGACGCGCCGCGCTACTGTGCGACGCAGGCGGCCTCGGCCTATCGGCTGCGTCGTCGGCGCTGCGTACGGCCGCGCAAGTTGATCGAAGGCAGCGCGCTTTATCGGCATGTGCATGATCACCTGGTCTACTGGCGCTGGTCGCCGCAGCAAATCGCTGCCAAACTGCGGGCCATGTATCCAGACGACCCAAGTCAGCACGTCAGCCACGAGACGGTCTACGCTGCCATTTACACCTATGCACGTGGCTCGCTGAAACCGGCCATGATCGCAGCCTTGCGCCAAGAAAAACCGGCGCGCGGAAATCGGCGCACGACGCTTGCTGGCGGCAGCTATGTTCCCGAGGATTTGCGCATCCAATATCGCCCCGAGCAGATCGAGCAACGGTTGTCCCGGGACGTCTTCAGCTACGTGTTCATGCATTATCGGGACTACGGCAGCATGCGTGAGACACACGGCGCGACGAGATTGCCTCCGATGCGCTGGCCCTTGCTGACGGGCTCGGATTTCACACCTTCAGCCTGATCGGTCATTCGATGGGCGGCATGGCGATCGAGCGCATCGCCACATTGGCGCCCGGCGCGTGTCAAGGTACTTGTCGCCTCAGTCATGCAGCCAAAGGCTGTTTAAGTGTGGCATGCGAAGCCATCGTGACGACTGACTCGCGCTCCGGATTGAGAGTGACGGCGCCGATCGGCGTCCAGTCTCGCGTGCAGCCTGACCAGCGTGCGGGGTTGCGTTCCCGCGCCTGGACATATACCTCGTGACGCGCCGCGAGGATCACGTGATCGTCGCCGTCATGGCGCTGCGCCGGGCTGACGTAGCGGATGCTGCTGTGGCGGTGGTCGAAGTTGTACCACTGCACGAACTCGCTCGCCCAGTCGCGTGCAGCATTGAGATCGGTGAAGCCCGTGTTGGGTTGAAGGTCTGGGCTACTTCCTGCGCCGCTGATACATGAGCTTCACGATATCGGTCGTCGGCCCGCTGGTCATGAGGCGACGGATCTCGTCCATGTGAACCCAGCGACACCTGGATATTTCGTTACTCGGGCGAGCTTTGGCCCGATTCGGGATTTCGCAGGAAAACACGTGATGGTGCTTCTGCTTGCCACGGAAGTCGAAGAGATGCTTGGCCGACTTGCCGGATAGTTGAGTTTCTTCCTTGAGTTCCCGAAGTGCGGCGTCCGTGCGATGTTCTCCACGCTTGAGGATCCCGCCCGGTAAAGCCCACTTTGCTTGACTACGTGCGACCAGAAGGATTCGCTTACCTCTGCGACAGATCACGGTGGCGCGTTTCTTCAAACCGAACTCCCACTTATGCCCCAGATGCTCTCAAGACGCGCACCACACGGCGGCGTATCGGGCGTTGCCAGACATAGTTGAGCATCCTAATACAGAACAGCAGAAGCCGGTAATGTTTCGAAGCGAGGACAGCGGACGCGCGGCAGCTTAAGGTATGTCATCAACGCGTCACAATCTCGGCGTTCGAGGGTCGCTATGGTAAGGTCTCGGCAAATGAATTTTCTATCCGACTCGAGGCTGCAATGGATATGGATGGTGACTGGTCCTTGCCACGGCCAAACACTCTCTTCAAAGTCAACCGCCGGACGGCCGGTTCATCACTTTCAAAAACGAGTTCCGTCGCCAGTACCTTCTCGTCGCTGGCGGCGCCAGTGGTGGCCGAAGCCGTGCAAAGGGCAAGAGAGCTATCCACGCAGAGCGATGCAGAAGGGTTTCATCAGCTTCGCGTCGCTTTCAGAAAGCTTCGGGCTTTGTACTGGGCGTACTCTCCATACCTCGGAGAGGAATCGACCGCGCAAGCCACCGAAGAATTCAAGCGTCTTGCGGCCTTGGCAGGCGGAACCCGTGACTGGGACATAGCAGGCGATCTGCTGAGAGCCGCCAAGGAGTCCGGCGCCTCGATCGAACTGCTGGTGGCCGCGGCGCGCGAGAAGCGCGCGCAGGCGGTGGTGCATAGCCGGACGATGATCAAAAGCGACGATGTCGAGGCGTTTCTGAACGATGTCATGCTTCGCGCGCAAACCACACTGCTGTCGCGTTGCGACAATCTACCCATTCAGGCGTTCGCCGAGAAGCGTGTCCGGCTAGCACAGCGTGCACTTCAAAAGCGAAGCAGACGCGCTGCACGCAGCGAGGACACCCACGAGGAGGATCTTCACGACGTTCGAAAGGCAGGCAAAAAACTGAGGTACCTGCTGGAGTTTTTTCAACCCGTTATCAAGGGCGGACACGGTCGCACCATCAAGGAATTGACATCCGTGCAGAACAAGCTGGGGCAGTTCAACGACATTGCCGCAAGCGAGGCGCTGATTCGCAGCGCGTCATTCAATGAGGTTCCTCCCGAGGTCGTGCAGGAATCGCTGCAATGGTTGGGAAAGCAGAAGTCCCAACGGATGCGGGAGGCATCGCGGCGGGTCCGAGGCATCTCTAACTGAGGCGGGCGCGATCTGACTGAGTGGATGCCGAAGTATCACCGGGTTGTCGCGCGGTTGGCAAACGGCTGCGCTCGGCCGCGAGCAGCCGCTCACCGGAAGCATCGCCGGGACAGTCAAACGTCAGTGACAATCTGGAAAGCGGAGATCCAATCGGGACACGACGATATGCTCAGGCGCTTTTCTCGGGTGGCGAGCCGATGGTAACTCGCATGACAGGAGGGCAATCGAAGCCTTCCAGGTTAATTCTTGACAAATCAATCTGCCTACCTACCCTTAGCAGAACTTGGCAACAACTCAATCGCGTGCGCACAACCAGTAAGGCAACGACTGTTCGGGGAGATGCTTTCCAAAGTCAACGTCGATGGGTCGGTCTCCCGAAGTCAAGCTCGCTTGACTTGGCAAACGTCCACCGGCAGGTAACGGAGGGTCGTCGTGGCGGCAAGAGCGATTCATCGCGCATCGTTAAGCACGTTGGCCGGCGGCGCGCGCGGTCGATTGACGATTCCGCTGACCACGCGGCACCAGCGACTCAACTCTTTCTGCATCCTCCATGCCATATGGCTCATGGGCCTGTCACCCGTGCCGGCATTGGCGCAGCAGACGGTGACTGAACGGCCCAATCTCTCCGGGAGCGAAACGATCGACACCCCCGCCAACAACGTCCTGTTTGTTGGCACCGATAACACGAGCACCAGCTTCTCCGGCACGATCAACAATGCTGGCGTTGCGAGCGATCCAACGTCGCAACAAGGCCAGTTTGTCAAAACGGGCGGCGGAACACTGACGATCGACGGCGCAAGGATCCGGGGGGGCTCCGCATTCGTGATTGGCGGTGGACTGGCGGCGACGAGCAGCGACGCCGCCATCGACTATCTTTCGCTGGGCCTGGGCAACGCCCCAACTCTTCCCGGATCGACGTCGTCTGGCACGTTGAACGTGAGCGGCGGCACGCTAACGTTCAACTCCGCGCTCCAGGTCGGCGACTTCGGCGGCACGGGCACGGTTACGCAGACTGCGGGCAACGTCGTCTTCGGTATGCCGGGCACGCCGGTGTCGCTGAACATCGGCAACCAGGGCGGTACGGGCACCTACAACCTGGCGGGCGGAACGGTCACATTCGGCAACAGCACCACCGACTTCATGACGCTCGGCCGCAATACGCAAGGCAACCCGAGCAGCGGCACGCTCAATCTGAGCGGCGGCACCTTCAACGTGGCTGATGGGACGCTGTTCATCGGCTCGAACGTCACGTCCACGGGTAGCCAGGGCACCGGTACGATCAACCAGACCGGCGGTACCCTTGCAATCGGCAGCGCGTCGAGACTGTTCCTCGCGGCGGCCGGCAACGGCACGTATAACCTGTCGGGCGGCACACTGCAGATTGGCGGAAGTTCGCTGTTCGGCGACTTCAACAATCTGGGTGGCACCTACGCATTCAATCTCGGTGGAGGAACGATACAGGTGGTGGGTTCGGCGCTAAGCGCAGGCGTCAACGCAACGCTGGTCGGAGGCACGACGTCGACCATCGATACCAACGGCATGGGCGCGACATGGTCCGGCGTGCTCTCCGGAAGCGGGGCACTGGCCAAGGCCGGCAACGGCGTGCTCGCGCTGACCAATGCGAATACCTATACCGGCATGACGACCATCTCCGCCGGCACGCTGGCGCTAACGGGAAGCGGCAGCATCAGTTTGACCAGCGGGATGTTAAACAACGGCACCTTCGATATTTCTGGCGTCACAACCACTCCGATTCCGGGGGTCGCGACGGGCGTCGTGCCGCTGCCGAACCTGTCGGGCAGCGGCACCGTGATCGACGGCACGAACATACTGGTGGTTGGCACCGATAACACGAGCACCAGCTTCTCCGGCACGATCATCAATGCCGGCACGGCGAGCGACGCGCTGCACGGCATCTTCGTCAAGACTGGCGCAGGGACGTTCACGATCAACGGTGCGCGGATTCAGGGCGGCTCGGCTTTCGTGGTGGGCGGTGGACTAGCGGTCTCCAGCGGCAGCACCGCGATCGACTATCTTTCGCTGGGCCTCGGCAATTCCCTCGCGACGCAGGTCCCCGGATCGACGTCGTCTGGCACGTTGAACGTGAGCGGCGGCACGCTCACGTTCAACTCCGCGCTCCAGGTCGGCGACTTCGGCGGCACGGGCACGGTTACGCAGACCGCGGGCAACGTCGTCTTCGGTATGCCAGGCACGCCGGTGTCGCTGAACATCGGCAACCAAAGCGGTACGGGCACCTACAACCTGGCGGGCGGAACGGTCACATTCGGCAACAGCACCACCGACTTCATGACGCTCGGCCGCAATACGCAAGGCAACCCGAGCAGCGGCACGCTCAATCTGAGCGGCGGCACCTTCAACGTGGCTGATGGGACGCTGTTCATCGGCTCGAACGTCACGTCCACGGGTAGCCAGGGCACCGGTACGATCAACCAGACCGGCGGTACCCTTGCAATCGGCAGCGCGTCGAGACTGTTCCTCGCGGCGGCCGGCAACGGCACGTATAACCTGTCGGGCGGCACACTGCAGATTGGCGGAAGTTCGCTGTTCGGCGACTTCAACAATCTGGGTGGCACCTACGCATTCAATCTCGGTGGAGGAACGATACAGGTGGTGGGTTCGGCGCTAAGCGCAGGCGTCAACGCAACGCTGGTCGGAGGCACGACGTCGACCATCGATACCAACGGCATGGGCGCGACATGGTCCGGCGTGCTCTCCGGAAGCGGGGCACTGGCCAAGGCCGGCAACGGCGTGCTCACGTTATCCGGCCAGAACACCTTTACTGGTCCGACCAACGTTCGCAATGGCGTGCTCAATCTGACCGGCTCGTTGCAGTCGCCGGTCAATGTGGAGGCGAACGGAACCCTGGGCGGTACAGGAACGGACTTGAACACCGTCACCAATGCCGGAACGGTTGAGCCGGGCTTCGGGCTCCCGGCAGGGCAATTCGGTGCGATGACTGTCAAAAATTTCGTGGGTGCCGGCGGCACGCTCGCGCTGCGCACGTTCCTCGGTCTGGATGGCTCGCCGTCGGACAGACTCATCATCAACGGCGGCAGCGCCGACCCTTCAGCCGTACGTATCACGAACGCAGGCGGCTCCGGTGGATTGACGACGGGGAACGGCATTCTCGTCGTCGAGACAACCAACGGTGGCACCACGGCGTCGGACGCCTTTGCGCTCGTCGGCGAGGCGCGCGGTGGCGCCGAAGACTATCGTTTGTTTCGCGGTGGCGTCAACAGCAGCAATCCCGAGGACTGGTTTCTGCGCTCGTCGTTCGTCGTGCCGCCCCCACCGGGGGGAGGCGAAGAGGAACCGGAAACTGGACCTGGCACCGAGCCCCCACCGGATCCGCTGCCGCCTGGCGTCTACCCGATCATCGGGCCGGAACTGGCCACCTATGGCGTAGTTCAACCGGTCGCCCGGCAGATGGGTGTCGAGATGCTCGGGACGCTCCATGAGCGCATCGGCGACACGCTCACGACGGAGAGCGGCGGCGCTGGCGGCTCGGGCTGGGCAAGCTCCGCCTGGGGACGCGTGTTCGGCGGCCAGATCGACAACCGCTACGAGGCTTACACCGATCCGCGCGTGAGCGGCGGAGTCGGAGGCGTGCAGACCGGTCTCGACCTATGGCGTGGAAGCGTCTGGCCCGGTCATCGCGACGCTGCAGGCGTCTACTTTGCATACGGCTACGGCAGTGCAGATGTCGATGGCCTGGTCACCAATGCAGCGGCAACCGGATACACGCTGGAGCACACCGGCTCAATGCATCTGAATGCATATACAGGCGGAGGCTACTGGACGGACTACGGCCCCAGTGGCTGGTATGTCGATGCGGTTGTGCAGGGTACGCACTACGACGGCGCCGCGACCACTCAGTTTGCGAATCTGCCGGTCCGGGGTACGGGCTTCGCGACATCACTCGAGGGGGGCTATCCGATCCCGCTGCCGCTCGGCCCGGGTTTCGAGCTGGAGCCGCAGGCGCAGATCATCTGGCAGCACGTGTCGTTTTCCGACGCGAACGATGGTCTGGGTGAAGTCTCCCTCGGCTCCACTTCGGGCGCGAGTGGCCGCGTCGGCGTGCGCGGGAAGTGGACCATCGAAGGCAGCCAGGGAGCGGTGTGGCAGCCGTATGTGCGTGCCAACCTGTGGCGGGATTTCAATGCCGAGGCCACCACGACCTTCGCCAATGACCGGGTGCCGCTGAATGTGCAGGCCACGCGACTGGAACTCGCCGGCGGTGTCACCGCCAGGCTCAAGGAGCGGCTGAACCTTTACGGACAGTTCGGCTACCAGTTCGCCGTGAGTGGAGACAGCAATGTCCGCCGTAGTGGCGTCGCGGGCGATCTCGGCGTGCGCTACCAATGGTAGGGCCTCTAAAGTGCAAGGTGTCCTGCATCCCGACCTTCCAGGTCGTGGATGCACAAATGTAGGCAGGCAAAGGAGACTTATAACTGCCTTGCCAGTCCTGATATCAAGAGTCGACTACGGTCGAGAAGTCGTCAGCGATCGCCCCGGCGACTGGCCGAAGTGCATCAAAAACAGCCTCAGGATGCGGAAGCCGTCGACCGGCAGCAGCGGATCGAGCCTGTATGAAAACGCGTTGATCGCCTGAACTGGATCAACTCATTCAGCATGGGTGACCGGATGAAGCTTTAGTGCAGCGTGTAGAGAGTCTGCGGCCCCTCGGCATAGAGGGTCATGGCGACCTTCAGGATCTCATTGCGATTCCGGTCGAAGGAGGCCAGCACCTCGGCTTCGTCAGTACCGAGGGCGGAGTCGAAATGCTTCAGTACGCGGTCTTCCACAAAGAAGGTAATCTCGCGTGCTTTGTCGTATCCCCAGAACCACACGCCATGCCTGATCCCATCATAGCTGCGGCTGGGGTTGGAAAAACTGAGTGCCATGTGTCGTCCTTCGTTCTACGCCTCAGATGGACCGGGTTGCACGCTCACTACCCGCGCGGAGCGCTCCCGCTAGTGCGGATCGCCTTTCATGCTTTCGGCTTCCATCGCGGCATGCAATTCCTCATATGCCTCGATTGGTTCCATGTCCTGATCGACGAACGCGGCTGCGCGCTCAGCGGCGCTCGATGCGTCGCCCGGGATATCGCTCTCGCTGTCGTCTTCGGTACTTGGCGGCAGCAGCATGTCCTCAAGCATCCCGCGCAGCTCGGGAGTATTCCATGGCTTGCCCAGCTTGGCCTTCCTGTTCAGGTAATGACGAATTTCCGAGTCTTGCTCGGCCGTGAGCGGAAGCCCACGAAAAGTGGGGTCCGAGTGGTGATGGATCATGATGCACCTCCCGAAGCGGTTTGCGCCTTCAATGTGGAGATATCAATTTACTGCGATGAACGTTACAAGTTGCATGTGATCGTTGTGCCGCGTGTCCGCGGCCAACCGATTTACGTCTTCTTCTTGGCGACACCTTCGTTCGCAACCCGCGAACGAACCGTGCTGAACGGCTTCGTCGGCACTGACGGCTTCGCGGGTTGCTTGGGCTTTTTCGCTTCGCGAGTGCTGCGTAATTGACTCTTGGCCATGGTGTTGCTCCTGATGCGTTGCGTGACAAGGTGGTATTCCCAGCATACGCGCTTAGTCTGGTTGCGGCGTCAAAATGAACTGATGTGGAGTGTCGCTACGCGGAAAACTGACAGGGTTGGCCCATTTTAGCGAAGTGCAGCCGACACCGCCTCGTCAATCTGCAGCGCAAAGCGCGCTTCAACATCGGGCACCGTGTAGCCAATTGACAGTTCCAGATACGCGTCGCCTAGCACCAACTGAACGAATGTCGCTGCCCGCAATACAGCAGTCGATTCGTCAAATCGCTTTCGCAGAATTTTTGCCGCGAAGGCACGCACGACCTTTGCGCCATTTTCGTAAAACACCTGGCCGAGTTCCGGAAGACGCTCGGCCTCAGCGACGATGGCCCGGTAAAGCCGCAGGTAATCCGGCACGATAAGGCTTCGTGCCACCAACCACCCCAACTCGTGCAACTCGACTTCGGGTGATCCATCGGATTGCTCGTCCTGAGCCCCGGCAAGAAGTCCACCCACCTGAGCGCACATCGAGCTCACCAGACCAACGAAGAGTGCCTCCTTCGACTTGAAGTGGCGGTAGACCGTCTGTTTGCCGACACCAGCGGCCGCGGCGACATCGTCCATTGTTGCCAGGCCGAAACCTTGGCTTAAAAAAACGGTTCTCGCGCCTTCGAGGATGGCGGATCGCTTACGGCGTTGCAGCGGGCTCAGGTCGGGGAGAGAGGGTGTGTTCATCCCAGATAAATAACAGATCGCCGAGTAGTTGACAAGACTGGTCAGTCTCGTTTAGATTTGTCAAAACGAGACCGGAAAGTCTCGTTCGTGTGACTTTATCAACTTCGCAGGCAATCATCGAGGAGAACGCTATGGAACTGTTCATGACAGGTGGTACTGGCTACATCGGGCAAGCGGTCGCGCGCAAGGCAATCAGCCGCGGCCATCGGGTGACGGCGCTGGTGCGCCAGGACAGGTCGGCTGCTGCCAGCGCGCTGGCATATCTCGGCGTGACACTGCATTCCGGCGACCTGCGTGAGCCACAGGCTTTCGCTGCGACTGCCGGTGCCGCCGAGGGCGTGGTGCACATGGCGTCGACCAATGATGCTTCCGCCGGTGCCGTTGATGAGGCTGCGGCTGTAGCGATGCTTTCGCATTTGCAGCCGGGCGCGGCGTTTGTCTATACGTCGGGCACCTGGGTCTACGGCAATACGGAGGGGGAGCCCGCGACTGAAGCTTCGGCGCTGAACCCGACACCACTCATCGCCTGGCGGCCCGCAGTGGAGCAACATGTGCGGGCGCTAGCGGCGAGCCGCGCGATTGCCGCAGTGATTCTCAGGCCGGCGATGGTGCACGGCTACGGCGGTGGCGTCTTCGGCATGCTTGCCGGGATGGTCCGTCAGACCGGCAGTGTGAGGGTCGTCGGCGATGGTCGCGATCACTGGCCTGCCGTTCACGTCGACGATCTCGCCACGGCTTACCTGAGCGCGGTGGAGCAGGCGGCGAGCGGGGACGGTCGGGTCACGGGACAGATCTTCAACGTGGTCGCGGAAGATGCCGTTGCCGTTGCCGAAATGGGTGAAGCGATTCGGGCCTCGGTCGGCGCCGATCGCGTCGAACTCTGGTCGCTCGACGATGCTCGCAAATCGCTTGGACTGTTCGCTGACGCACTGGCGCTCGACCAGACAGTAAGCGGCCAGCATGCCCGCCGAGTTCTTGCGTGGGAGCCCCATGGCCCCGGCCTGATTGCGGACCTCTCTGCACAAAAACACTTTCAGCAAATCAACGGAGCATGACGATGGTGTGGAACAGTGCGTCTTTAGAATCGATCCTCGCGACGATCGTAGCGGTTCTGTTCGCGGTTGCTGGGATGGTCAATCTCGCAAGACCCGGCGCGGTGAAGCGCGACTTCGCACGCTGGGGTTATCCGGCATGGTTTCAGTGGCTCTGTGGCACTCTCGAGTTGTTGAGTGCGGCACTTCTTCCTGGACGACAAACCAGAGTCTTAGGCCTAACGCTGGCCGGTGCGATCATGATCGGTGCGCTCTTCACGTTGCTACGAAATCGGGAACCGTTCCGGCATCTCGCCCCGGCGCTGATCTTCTCGGCTCTCATTGTGGTTACTGCGGCGGTCCGCGGTTGAGGCTTCCTTGCCACCAGGCGAGTGAGCCCGGGACGCTAACAGGCCGTGCGGGCAATCCGTGCTGCAGGTACTTGAATACGCGCACGGATAGCTGCATTGGAGCAACTCCAGTTTGATCGCGTGCGTCATGCGTCCGCTTTTTGTAGCGATGGCTGGGCGCTCCGGGTCGCCTGCCGCAGATCGCCGCTTTACGTGCCACGGGAAACGGTCCCTCATGCATGGGGCAGCGCGCGGCCACTACCGGCCATTCGTGGCGCATATCGCCGGCGTGGAAGATGGGATCGGAGAGTCGCCCGACGTGCCAGAGCTGGGAGACGATCAGACCGCCGGCTGCGTGAACCGCAGAGGTCACCTCCTTCCAGCCCGCGACCTGCTTTTCCGTCCAGATTGCCCGCGCGCGACGAGCGGGCGCTCCGGCGCCTTCAGTGCGGCGCCGGAGCGTCGAGATAGACGCCTGCCGACAACCCGGCCTTCACCTGCCGCGTGAACTCGTCGGTGGACACTTCCTCCGCCCCTGCCTCGATCGCGTCGTATGCCTGACGCACAACGTCGGCCGGCGTCGCCTTCGGCACTTCCAGCCCGCGCGTCAGATCCGTATCGATAAAACCGGCATGCAGCCCGACCACCTGCGTGTGCTGCTCGCGCAGCGAGTGACGCAGGCCGTTGGTCACCGCCCACGCGGCCGACTTCGACACGCCATAAGCCGCGAGGATCGGCCGGTTTATCCAGCTCTCAACCGACAGTACGTTCAGGATCGCGCCGCCGCCGTTGCCGGCAAGGTTGCCCGCGAACGCCTGCGACATCGACAGCATCCCGAACACGTTGGTGTCGAAGTGATCGCGTAACGCGTCGAGCGCGCCGTCGTCCGTCAGACTGCCGAGCCGCGCGATGCCCGCGTTGTTGATCAGAAGCGTGACGTCGCCCGCCGCGTCGGCGGCAGCGGCCACGGCCGCCGGATCGGTCACGTCAAGCTTCACGGGCACGACGCCCGGCAGCGTTACGCTGGCCGGATCGCGCGCGCCCGCATAGACCTTGCGCGCTCCTCTTTCGAGCGCCTGCTTCGCGAACTCAAGGCCAAGCCCGCGGTTCGCACCCGTCACGAAAACAACAGCACCTTCGATCTTCATATCTCATCCTTTCGCATGATGAATCGCATGTGCGCCGGTTCGCAGCGCGCGTGAAATCCGGAGAAAACAAACCTGCCCTTGCGTACCGAACCGTTGCGCCGCCGAACGGCGCCAACGTCGGTCGCCCGCCGCCCGCCGCCCGCCGGCATCAAAGAACCGCGATGAACCTGGACTGCCATCCGTGCCACGCCGGCGTTGCTTCGCGTTGTGCGCGAAAGTCGGCTACACTCATCTCAATGTCGATCACCATCGTCTTACGGCGCATTGTGTCGACGTAATTACGGCATGTCAATGGTGATCGACATTGTGTTTTTCAATCGACGCGATCGCTTGTATAAGGGAGAGATCGATGGGGGTGTCACGACAGCAGGCCGCCGAGAACCGCAGCGCGATCGTCGCGGCCGCCGAGCGGCTTTTCCGGGTACGCGGAGTCGATGCCGTGGGGCTGACGGAGTTGATGAAGGAAGCCGGTTTTAGCCAGGGCGGCTTCTACAACCACTTCAAGTCGAAGGATGCGCTGGTCACCGCGGTCATGGAAAAGGCGATGCAAGACTACGCGGATTCGCCAAACGGCGGCAGCCTGGGGAAGCAGGCGGCACGCTACCTGTCCGCCTCGCACCGCGACAACGTCGCAGCAGGGTGCCCGCTGTCCGGCTTCGCTGGCGACGCTCCGCGGATGACCGACGCGGCGCGTGCGTCCTACACGCGCGGCCTCGCCACGTATCTCGACCGGCTTGCAGCCATGATCGCCACGGAAGGCGCGACGACGGAACAAACCCGTCGCGATGCGATTGCAGCGTTCAGTCAGATGGTCGGGGCGCTCGTGCTGTCGCGTGCGATCGCAGGCGCCGATCCAGCCTTCGCCGACGAAATCCTCGACGCGGGGCGGCGCACGCTCGTCGACGCGCTCGACGACCCGGTCACGCCGGACAGCGGGCGCCGCAGCAGGTCGGATGGCTGATACGCCGCCTGCGGCCCCGGGGCCCTGCGTGGGAATGCGTAGGTCGGCGGGGGGCGTCCAACGTGAAGTTGCCTTCAACATTGACAATCCGGCGGACGTATCCTGGATATGCGTGTGCAAACAGCATCGCGATCGATCCGCCTATCGAGTGACCAACGACATCAACACGTCTTGCTCCGAAGCGTGCGTCAACGAACCCGCGGATATGCTCGACTTGCGCGAGTAAGGAAATCTGCTCGAACGGGACCGACCGATGCTTTCCATAGCCGCGCAAATCGGGGGAGGCGTGCTTGGGTTCGTATTGCCATACGTCCAAGGTTCCGATGAAGCCGTGAATGAAAATGACGGGCGGGTCGTTCTTCATATCGGTCGTCCTCTCTTTGGACGTGTTTCGGTTTTCTTCAGTTCGTCATCAAGTTCTTCGAGTTCAAGCAAATGAGTCCGATCGTGGTCAAGTAACTCACGCACGAGTTCTTCGAGAGTCATGCGCCGCACACCATCGCGGAGCCCGCAACGCATAAGCTACTCCGCTTGCAACCCGGATTGAATGGCACATGAACCGGATTCTGGACGGCGTCCACGCTTCGTCAGCCTATGACACGACGACTGTAAATTCGACCCCTGATTCAAAGTCCAGCGTCGTGGTCGAAAAGCGCGGATCGTCGTCGAGGTAGTGCTTGTATGGCCGAACGGCGTCCTCGGCGATGTACATGTTGTCGGCGAGAACGATAGATCCCGGGCGTAGCAGGCGCTCAATCTGCTTGAACAGATTCAGATAGGTGTCGGCCCAGACGTCGATAAACACCATGTCGAAAGTGCCGTCCAGTTCGGAAACGGTCTGGAAGACATCGCCCTCCCGCAGCTCAACATAAGCGTCTACGCCCGCCGTTCTGACGTGGGCCCGAAGTTGTGCGCACTTAACAGCATCGAGTTCAGTCGCTACAACCGTGCCACTGCCTAACGTGCGAAGGGCCTCGGCGAAATACAGCGTGGACACGCCGCAGGAACTGCCGAGCTCGAGGATTCGAGCCGGCTTGTGCGAAAGCACCATGTTGCGTAAGAACCGTCCCGTTTCCGCTGACACGGCTAACGATAGAGGAGTGCCTTGCGAGGATTCGAAATCTTCGCTCGATAGCCCGAGCGTTTCGAGAAACCTTCCACGGAGTCGAGGTACGAGCGTTTCGTATTCCTCCGCGAGACTCAGAAACTCTTCGCTCGATCCCTGAAATTGCGCCTGTGCGCGGGCTATCACTTCTGTCTGGCTCTGTTCGTGAAGCTGTCGCAGAAGATCCGTGGTTGATGAAGCCATGCGCGCTCCTTGAGGAGATCGATAATACTGACCACTGCGCCAGGCGGCCTGCGCTTTTCTTAAAACGCGTAACGCTATGCCGTTCTGACGAGCTTGATCGCGCGTTCAGGGCACGCCGTCACACAAAGACCGCACGACCGGCAGGCGTACGCGTTCGGTGTGTAGGCGACTTTCATTCCATGCACGCGTAGCTTGAGGCGGTGCATCAAATCGAGGCAGAGATAATCGACGTCATCGATGCGCCGGATCTCAAACACATTCTCAGGGCAGACCTCCAGGCAATCGCCCTTGCCTTCGCAACGTTTCAGGTCGACGACTGGCGCAATCACGCCCGGCTTCTGTTTGCAGTCGCCCGTTGATTTCTCGCGCATGGTCAATCTCCCGCGCGCCGGTCGCGGCCCGATCGCCATGCCGTCTGGAAATGCTCCCGTTCTTCGGGCGTCATCGCTTCCCATTTGCGCCAGTGACGCCGTGCGCGCCAGCCGCCGTGTCCGCGGAATCCGCCAAACAGGATGCGGCTCAAAACCAGCAAGCCCAACGCATGCGCGAAGTCGATCGCACGGGCGCCAACGAATAGCGCCGGAATCACCCAATTCCATAGCGTCATGACCACCCATCCGAGCACGGCTATGGCGACCACCACCAGCAGCGCTTTGCCCACACATCTGATTCGAAACTTCATCCCTCGACTCCTCTATATATCCAGTTCGTCATAAATGGCCTGCAGTCGGGCGCGCAGATGCAAGACCGCGTAGCGTTTGCGCGCGAGCAGCGTATTGAGCGTGACACCGCTTTCCGCCACCATGTCTTTGAAGGACCGCCCCTCCAGCTCGTGCGCGATAAATACTTCACGTTGATTCGGCGGCAACTCGTCGAGCGCATCCTGCAAGGCCTTGAGCAACACAGCGCGAGCGTAGAGGGCTTCGGGGCCAGCATCGTGCGCCGGTAACGTGAGGTCGAGGCGATACTCACCGCTGGCGTCGTCCTCGGCCTCCGACAGATCGGTCAGCGGTTGCTCCTTCTTCTTGCGAAAACGATCGATGATGCGATTGCGCGCGGCACGGAAAAGCCACGCGCTCGCCTGTTCGATCGGAGCGGGAAGCCGGTAAGCCTGCACGAATTCGTGGAACACATCCTGCAGGATGTCTTCGGCGTCGTCCGGGTCGCGTATTCGACGCCGGATAAAATTGACGAGCCTCGTGCGCTCACGCACCACGGTCGCGGTGATGTCGCTGTCTCGGTCGGTCATCGGGTGCGAGGTGGGTGGCGGTTCCATGCGCCTGAAGACGTTTCAGGAGCGCGAATATTGTGGTGAGCGCGAAAAATCTTTCCTTGAGCAACTGCCGGTTCGCTTGAGGCAGTGCGTGACAGGGTTGTGACCATGGATTGACCGGAAGACGTGGGTGCGTTTCCGTAGCGATGCCGCGCAATCCAACCAACGTCCATTGGACCGACACCCGATCCAGGCATAACCGCGTTCGTTTCAGAAAGAGCCGCCGCAACGACAACCGCGCATGTAAGTAGAATCGTCAACATTCGGCCCGGCATTTGATGGCCGTTCCCGATTGGCGAGACACAGCGATGAAGGTAACGATTGCGTACATCGAAGAACCCCCGTTCGGTTGGACGGAACCAGATAGTACCCCCACGGGCGCTGACATCGATCTGGCCGACGCGGTTCTTCGGGCGATCGGCGTAACCCGGATCGAGCATAATCCGACGTCGTTTAGTGAACTCCTGCCCGGCGTTGAAGCAGGCAGGTGGGATATGAACGTTCCGCTGTTCGTCACACGCGAACGCGCCAATATGGTCGCGTTCAGCGTCCCGGTATGGGGGATCGCAGACGGTTTTCTGGTTCGGACTGGAAACCCGAAAGCGCTCGACAGCTACGTGTCGCTTGCCAAACGCGCTGATGCGCGCCTTGGCATCATAGCCGGACAGGTACAGCACGACTCAGCGAAAGCGTCTGGCGTAAGCGAGGACCAAATAGTCGTCTTCGAGCATCAGGCCGACGCTGTCGAAGCGGTTCTCTCCGGCGCCGTCGATGCGTATGCGAGCACGGCCTTGGGGAATCGGATCATTGCGAACCGGATCGGAGGCTCAATGCTCGAGGCTATCGAGCACGAACCGGGAACGAAGGGCAAGCAGCAGAAGCCTCCGCTCGGGGCATTCTCGTTCAATAGGAGTAACAGCGATCTGATCCAGGCGGTAAACAAAGCCCTTCGTTCATATCTGGGCTCGCCAGATCATCGTGCTCGCATGGCGGAATTCGGCCTGACAAACAACGAGATCGATCCCGCTCTCGCGGGTCGAGTATAAGACGGGCGTCGGCCAGGTGCTGCACCGAACCGCAAAATGCTACGATTGCCCACCGTTATATCCCTTGAGGGTCTCGCCCACGTTCATGATCAAACCCGCCTCTCTGCTTATGTCGACCGCACTCGCCACGCCGCTTTCGGCTATGGCGCTCGGCACCGATAATCCAGACTACGATCAATGCATTCTGGGTTCGCTAGGAAATAGCCAGAGCACTTTCGCGGCACGCGTGATTAGCGATTCGTGCAACGCGCTTTACAGAAATGGCGCACTGCTTCTGCCGCGGGAAAAGTCGTATCACGTGTGTGTGCTGCAGAATGTGCAAACCGTGCGAGGGGCATTTGCGGTTCAGCAGATATTGCGGGCATGCCGGCGTCAGAATCAGATGTGAGTCAGGGCAGTCAGGACCTGACATCGCTGGTGCTCAACCACGCGTGGATGTGACGATCATCACACGCACTGCTCAGGCGCACATCGCCCCGCATAAGCAATACCGCCGCTCTCGCATCAAGAGCGGCGCTTCTCAATTGCGCGCTTAGCGCTACATTCCAATGGTCATTTCGCCGCCCGCGCTTGTGCCGGTGTTCGTGCCCGTGTTCGTACCTGAGCTCGACGTCGTATTCAGATCGATTCTTCCGTAGACGCCATCGGCTTCGTCATTCGGCCCCGCCGCGAAGAAGAGCGTGCTGGAAGGCTGATTGCTGAGATCGTTGCCGAACGCGATGCCCCACGCGCCCAGCTCGACGATCGGACTGCCGTTCGGTCCATTGATCTGTCCCATCGACTGACCGCTCGACGCGTTGAACGCATTGGTCGGCCCTACGGCGGTGCCCAGGCGGTGATGGTGCCGCCTTCGCCCGTGAAGATGAACGCAGCGACTCCAGACTTGCCGTTTTCCGTGACGCGGAAGCTTTGTGTTCCATTGAAAACGATGCCCGTGGGCGATGCGGAGCCGTTCTTGCCGTCGGGTATCGTGACGACCAGCGATTGCGGCACGCCATCGCCGTCATAGAGCGTCGCGACGTTGGTGCCGTTGTCCGCGACCCAGACGAAACCTTTGGGATTGAAGGCCACGCCCCAAGGGTTTTTCAGATTAGCGTCGGTGTGTGCAGCGGGCACCGCGCCATCGGATACGAGGGCCGTCGCTGCGAATGACGACTGGACGGATGGGCTCGCGCTGCTCGAACTCGAGCCACTGCCGCCACATGACATCAGAGTCGCGACGGCCGCGCCGCATGCAACGACGCCGAATAGAGCGAGTAGAGACTTCATGACCGCACTCCTTGTTCTGCGCAAAGGACCTAACGGTCAATGAACGAGAACGGCGCGGGATTTATTCCGGCGGAGAGCGGCTTATTTCGCGGCAGATCTCGTGCGATCCATCCAATGGCTGGAGTCGCCCCACGACCGCCACTCGGTGCGCCGCCGATCGCTTCGCTACCTACAAAAGCACGCGGCACGCTGTTTGCGACATTGCTGTAGCGCAGGCGGCAACTGTCTGCGTCTATCTTCGAGTCCAATTAAGGAGGGGCGGATCATGAGCAAGGCAACCATCACACTAGTCGCGGCCGTCGCCGCACTCTCGCTGTCGGGCGGCGCTTTTGCGCAGGCGGCCGGAGGCCAGAGCGGCAGCGGTTCGACCGGTACAGGCGGCAGCACGGCTAGTCCGTCGAACCAGATGAACGGCGCAACGACGGGCGGCTACGGCATGCCAGGCACCACCAACTCGGACAGCGGCATGGGCGCCAAGGCACCGAACTCGGGCCTGCCGAGCAGCAATAGCAGCTCGACGTCTGACACCACCGCCGCTCCGAAGAGCAACAACACGCTGGCGACCCCGAGCGTGGTGTCGCCAGCCGCTACCGGCCATTGACAGCTGGTAGAAATGACCGTCAGCCGCGAATCAGCGCAAGCACAAAGGGCTGCGATCGCAGCGACATAGGTGCAATTGCGACCGGCGCGCAGTTTCCCGGATAGCAGGCGCTAGCTAATACGACCGATCTACGCGGTTCCATGCTGTCGCTATTCGACATTTCTCCACCGGGAATTACGCGCCGGGTTTCCAGGCAACGCATGAACTCCAGGATTTACGGCTCGCATCGGAAGCCGCGGAGCCGGGTAGGCCGCGCGTTGCCGGTCACTCGATGCCGTGCAGGAGCGTATGGCCGTCACACGCGAACCCATTTTTCACAATATCGATGCCAGTTTGGGCAATCGAAGCTCGGTCAATGGGTTGCATGTGACGCGTAGTGGCTGGAGAGAGGCGCCTGGCATGAGCATGCGGCCCACCGCCTCCCTATTGAAGCCTCATGGAGAGGCTCAAAGCCACGTGCCCCCTTGCCGCGCGCTCGGCTCTTGCGCAAGCGCATCGAAATCGTGAATCCAGTCGAGGTGATGCAGCATGCTGTCGCGCGCCCCTAGCCGCGCGTTGCGTTCCTGCGCGGCGGGGCCGTCCGGCAGATGCAGCACGTCCGCGGTGCTGATCGACGCGTACTGCACCTTGCGCGTGCGGCCCCGGCGCAGACGCTCGTAGGCTTCCTGCGCTTCCCGCCACTTACCCGGGCCCGCCTTGGCGAGTTGCGCGGCCAGCACCACGGCATCCTCGATCGACTGGTTGGCGCCCTGGCCGTGATGCGGCACGAGCGCATGCGCGGCATCGCCGATCAGCGTCACGCGGCCCTTGCTCCAGCGGCCAAGCGGCGGACGGTGAAACAGGCCCCAGCGCTGACTGATCGGCACGGCCGTGATCATCTGCACGACGGCCGGATGCCAGTCCTTGAACAGGCGCAGCTGCTCGCCTTCGGTCGACGGCATGACCCAGTCGCGCGACGGCCACGGCGACGGATGACGCTCGACCAGCAGGAAGTTCTGATCGCCCTTGTCGCCGATCGGATAATGCAGCAGATGGCCGCCGGGCCCGACCCAGAACTGGATCGTCTCCGGATCGGGCAACAGGTCCATGCGCTCGGCCGGCACGATGCCACGAAAGCCCGAGCAACCGGAATACAGCAGGTCGTCGTAGCCGAGCATCCAGCGTCGCGTAATCGAGCGTGCGCCGTCGGCGCCGATCACGAGATCGGCATCGATGCGCCGACCGTTGTCGAACGCGAGACTCACGCGATCGGGATGCTGCACGAGATCGACCAGGCGATGGCTGAGCTCGATGTGGTCGAGACCAACTGCCTTCGACAGCACCGCCTGCAGATCGGCGCGATGAACGCCCCAGTACGAGCCACCGAACTGCTCGCGATAGCTGGGCATGCCGCGATGATGTCCAATGACGCTGCCGCTGCGGCCATCACGATAAATGAGCCCGGGGACTTCGGCGCACACGTTTTCGAACGCGGAGCGTAGCCCCATGCGCTCATAAAAGCGCGTCGCGTTGGCCGACAGTGCGACGGCCGCGCCCACTTCGCGCAACTCATCGGTCTGCTCGTAGAGTTGCGCATCGATGCCATGTTCGCGTAGTGCGAGCGCCAGCGTAAGGCCGCCGATGCCGGCGCCGACGATCGCGATGCTTAGATCCATCCGGTTCATGATTGTGTCTCCAATATGCGGGTTTATCGATTCGGGCCACTCTGGAACGCGCGCCCGGCGCGTCGCATGCGGATACCGTGTTGGTATTTTCAGCACTAGACGATCATTGCTCAATAAGATGAAATGAATCTACTTCATCACTGAAATGAATGACCTTAGGTCATGCCGAGACCATGGAACTGAGCGATCTCGATCTCAACCTGCTGCTGCTGTTCCAGCGGCTGATGCAGGAGCGGCGCGTGGCGAGCGTCGCCGAGCAAATGAACATGAGCCAGCCGGGCGTCAGCAATGCGCTCGCGAAGCTGCGCCGCCTGCTCGGTGATCCGCTGTTCGTGCGGGCGCCGGGCGGCGTGGTGCCTACCCCGTTCGCGCTGCGTCTCGCGGAACCGGTCTCGCAGGCGCTCGCCACCTTGCACGCCGCGCTCAATCCGGTGACGGGCTTCGATCCGCTGCGCGAGATCCGTACGATGACGATCGGTATGACCGACATCGGCGAAGTCGTGTTTTTGCCCGCATTGCTGGAACGATTGTCGCGCGTCGCGCCAGGCATCGCGATGAATACGGTGCGCAATACGAGCGTCAATCTGAGCAACGAAATGGCCGACGGCCGGGTCGACCTGGCGATCGGTCTATTGCCGCAGTTGAAGGGGGGTTTCTATCAGCGGCGTCTGTTCGATCAGCGCTACGTCTGTCTGTTCAGGCGCGCTCACCCACTCGAGGACGCGCCGCTCACGCTTTCCGCGTGGCGCGAAGCCGAGCATCTGGTGGTGGTGTCGGCCGGCACCGGCCACGGTCAAGTGGACGAGTGGCTGAAACGGCGCGGCGTGCGGCGTCAGGTGCGACTGACGGTGCCGCACTTCATGAGCGTCGGCTACATCCTGCAACGTACCGACCTGATCGCCACGGTGCCCGAGCGCCTCGCTCTGGAGTTGGCCACGCCGTTCTCGCTCAGCCTGCGCGCGCTGCCGATGACGCTGCCCGCCGCGCCGATCCATTTGTTGTGGCACGAGCGCGTCCATCAGGATGAAGGCAATCGCTGGCTGCGCGAGGTCGTGATTGACCTGTTCGCCGATACCGTGGCGCGTGGCAGGCGAGCGCGGGACGTGAGGAAGAAATAGGCCTCCGTTTGTAAGCGTCGAGCGGAAGCTTCGCGCTTACTCGAACGTTCCGGTTCGGACTTCGCCGTTGCGGGTGTAGCGCGTGATCAGCACGCCGCCGGGGGTGCTCGTCGCGTGTGCCAGCGTGAAGGCGGACGCTTGCGCATCGTTGCCGAACAGGCGTTTGCCGTGCCCGAGCATGACGGGATAAATCAGGAGTTGGAGTTCATCCACGAGGCCCGCCGCCAGCAGTTGGCGCACCATGTCGCCGCTGCCGAACGTCAATAGATCGGCACCGTCCTGAAGTTTCAGCGCGCGTATCGCGTCGGCAAGGTCGCCCTTCAGTGCATGACTGTTGTGCCAACCGAGCGTATCGGATCGATGCGTGGCCACGTGCTTGGGGACCTGATTGAACTGGTCGGCCATGTCGCGGTTGCGTGAATCGGCCGGTACATATGGCCAATAAGACGCGAATATGTCGTACGTGCAACGCCCTAGCAGCAACTCGAACGGCTGCGCGAGCAGATGATGCACACTTGCGCCGACCGCTTCGTCGGCGTAAGGGACGATCCACCCACCCAAACGAAAATCACCACTGGCATCCTCCTCGAGCGCGCCGGGGGATTGAGCGACGCCATCCAGACTGAGGAACATGGAAACGATGTGCTTGCGCATGATGTGCTCCTGGGCGATGAACCTGATCGGTTCCATCTATACGACGAACGAGTCGCGTGCGGATCGACAATCGACGTCCGCACCGGGTGAAGCCGCGCGAGCGAGCATCGCGCGGTCGGCGCACAATGACTGGACCCACGGGTGCCTGCGCCGCAGGTGTGAAGGTGCGCACCACTCGCCAGCGCATGGTCGGAAGATCGCCCGACACAGTGATGCGGACATAGCAGCCGGCGTAACGTCCGGTCGCCCGTGGCATTTCGTTCGATGGCCGATGGGTCTCAGCGGCCGTATTTGGCGTGCCCGTGCTACGCGTGGCAAGACGCGAAGCAGCCGCATCTGCCAGACATTACAAAAAAAGCACTGCTGTGGCCTGCCCACACAGTGCACAAAGACAACATCACCAGAAACATGTCCGTACCTTCAGCAACAACCGGATCGCGCGATTCCGCGCGGTTATTCACCCAACCGAAAGTGCTCGTCATTGTGGCGACCGTATGCTGCCTGCTGTGGGGCAGTTCGTACCCGGCAATTAAAATTGGCTATGCGTTGCTCGCAATCACGCAAAACGATATTCCTTCAAAGCTGATCTTCGCAGGCTACCGGTTCGTGCGGTCTCGCCTACACGACCGGCGTTCGCGGTTCGATCCTGAATTCGACAACGACCTTCTTCAGTGCGCTGCTTGCCCATTTCATCTACCAAAACGACAAGGTCTCGCCACGCAAGGCACTTGGATGCCTGCTGGGATTCGTCGGCGTGATGGTCGTCAATTTTGGCGGCGGTCTGTTTGAATTTGCGTTCACCTTTTGCTATCCGCGATATGTCTGAACGAGAACATCATGGAATTGAAGAATCTCGTCGCGCTGGTGCTCGTATGCGGGGGGATCTGGCTGGTCACGCGGCCGGCGCAACGGAGCGCTAGCTATTCGAAGGCTGGCGCGGCTTTGGGGCAAGGTCGAGGCTGAGCTTGTGGGGGTTCCGAAGCGCCGACTCCCCCTCAAACACTATCCGACGCAACCGGCAACCCCTCCGTCCTCCACCGCAGCATCCCACCGGCAAGATTCGCCACCTTGCCGAACCCCGCCTTCGTCAGCAACACGCTTGCCTGCGCCGAGCGCACGCCGGACCGGCACACCGCGACCACCGGCCGCTCGCGCTCCAGTTCATCGAGCCGCCCTGTCAATTGCGACAGCGGCACCAGCTTCGCGCCCGGCAGATGACCCAAACGATCGATGAACTCGGGCGCCTCGCGCACATCGACGATCTGAAACGCGGCGCCATGCTCGAGCAGCGCCATCGGCTCGATTTCCCACACGCCGCTAAAGCGCAGCGTCAACGGTGCCCAATCCGGCGTTTCGGTCGCAACTTCGGCGCCGCCTTCCGGCTGCCCGCAACGCATGTTTGCGGGCACCGCGACCGCCATCTGCTTCGGATGCGGCAAATTCAGGTTGTTCATGTAACCGGCGAAATCGCCGACGTCGACGTCGCCGCCCAGACGCGGATTGAAGCGCCGCTCCTCGGTCACGCTCGTCACCGTGATGCCGCGATAATCGTGCGCGGGATAGAGGAGGCAGTCGTCCGGCAGTGACAGGATCTGCTCGCGCACGGACGCGAACAACTGCTGCGGACTGCCCTGCTGGAAATCGGTGCGGCCACAGCCGCGAATCAGCAGGCTGTCGCCGGTAAAGGCCATGCTCAGATCGTCGAGCACGTAGGTCAGGCAGCCGTTCGTATGGCCAGGCGTCGCGCGCACGCTCAGATGACGCGTGCCGAAGTCGATCCGATCGCCATGCGCGAGCGCTCGCGTGACGCCTTTCGCCTCGACGACCCCGGCAAGCCCGATCTCGCTGCCGCAACGCAAACGCATGCGCCATGCGCCGGTTACGTGATCAGCGTGCACGTGGGTATCGAGCGTCGTGAGCAGCCATAGGCCCAGCTCGCGCAGCAGCGCCTGATCGCGCGGCACCTGCTCGTAGACGGGGTCGATGAGCACCGCCTCGCCGCTGTCGCCGAGTAAGTACGTGTAGGTCGACGAAGCAGGATCGAACAGCTGACGAAAAATCATCTGTATCCCTTAGGAAGGTCGGCGAGCGGCCGCAAGCGGCCGCCGTGCCACATCTGTCAGCCCGGTTGTTTGGTGGTGCGCAGATACGGTTTGATAGTCTTGAAACCAGGGAAAATCTGCTGCGCCTCGTCGTTGCTGACCGCGGACGTGATGATCACGTCTTCGCCCTGCTTCCAGTTGACCGGCGTCGCGACCTTGTGTTTGGCGGTCAGTTGGATCGAATCGAGCACGCGCAGGATTTCGTCGAAGTTGCGGCCGGTGCTCATCGGGTAGGTCAGTGTCAGCTTGATCTTCTTGTCGGGACCGATGATGAAAACCGAGCGCACGGTCGCGTTGGTCGCGGCGGTGCGGCCCTCGCTGGTATCGCCCGCGTCGGCCGGCAGCATGTTGTACAGCTTGGCGATCGCGAGGTCGGTGTCGCCGATCATCGGGTATTTGACGGCGGCGCCCTGCGTTTCCTCGATGTCCGCGGCCCATTTTTCGTGGTCTTCGACCGGATCGACCGACAACCCGATCAGCTTCGCGTTGCGCCTGGTGAACTCCGGCTCGATCTTCGCCATGTAGCCCAGTTCAGTCGTGCAAACCGGCGTGAAGTCTTTCGGATGAGAGAACAGGACCGCCCATTGGTCGCCGATCCAGTCGTGGAAATCGATGGTGCCCTGCGTGGTCCGCGCGGTGAAGTTGGGCGCGGTGTCATTGATACGAAGTGACATATTGCCGTCCTGTGAAGTCGTGGTTAAGCGGAAGACCCGAGCCAGGCCTGTCTGCAACGGTCCAACACGAGCCCGGTTAATCTCGGGGATTGAAAATCACCAACGCTCACAACGATAGACGAAGCTTTCGCGGCGCATACACGCGCGGCAAGTAGGGCGTCGCCGTGCAGAAGAAGCTCGAGATCGCCGCCTGTCGGGCGAATACGAGCATTGCCGCATCGCAGTGAGATTTCAAATATAGCGCGTTACGCACAAGCCATGCTGACACCCATCGAAGTCAGTCCGGCTGGCCACTTCGAAACGGCTTAGGGGAATGACGTTTACCGGTAAATCATGGACATTCGACTCACCGGCGTGTGTTCGATAGCGCACAGATTTACCGACCCCGATTTGATCAGACCGTTCGGTCGTCCACGCCATGCGAGCAAGCGCGAGGCGCGTCGGAGCGTGCGGTACTGAAGCGCTTGCAACAAACGCAGCCTCCGTCCGCTCGAAAAACATCTGCTGAATGCTCGCCATGATGGCCCGGTTTGGCGGCGCAGTGCGGATATTCGCGGTTGCGGCGGGTCAGTCCGCAGTGCCTGGCGAGTCAGGCGAACCCGGTTCGTCAAAGAACTGCCAGATCGCCTTAATCGATAAACGGTCGGAACATGGCTCGCGGACGCCGCGCATTTTTCGGAGACGGGATAAGCGGCTTTTAAGGTTGCAGGGCGTACCGTCATATCCACGCACTGAATACCGGGCACCCCGTCGATCGCTATCTGTTCGCGGTCCACCTCAGCGTGAAGATCGACTCGCTTTCAATGCAGTTAGCGTGGTCCATTCGATCCATCGAAATTTGCCTATTCACCAGGGAGCCAATTTATGAAAGTACTTATCGCTCATGCGATCCTTGCAACCACAATCGCCATTCC
Source organism: Paraburkholderia sp. 31.1 (assembly GCF_014397645.1). Lineage (NCBI taxonomy): Bacteria > Pseudomonadati > Pseudomonadota > Betaproteobacteria > Burkholderiales > Burkholderiaceae > Paraburkholderia > Paraburkholderia sp. 31.1. The sequence goes on along the minus strand of NZ_VZQN01000014.1, from coordinate 143,781 downwards.
AGCGCTCTCGTCGGCGCAGCCGCTCACTCGCTCCGAGGTGGAAGCGAACGTCATACAGGCGGAACAGAACGGCACGCTCCATCAGTCGAAAGTGCACTATCCGGACGAGAGCAGCCCGCGGCAGGCACACGCGAATAACGACTACGGTTCAGGGCCGGTAGTGAATTCGCAATCCGGACATCGCCTTTCCTTCGCAACGCCCTCAGATAACGCGCTTTTCTCGCATCACTGAAGTGCTGGTGAGCGTTCGACATTCCATACGAGCGCGTTTCGGTACTTCCACACGCCTAACTTCCGGTTCTCATGCGAACGTCGCGCGTCCGATCCAACGTCGATATGAAAAAGCTAGTGCGCTCGATTGACTTCATTCTGTTGACCGCCGCGTCGGTGGGCCTCGTCATGTTTGTCGTCTGGCGAGTGGCGACGGTAAAGGGGTGGTTTTAGGCTCACGCGAAACGGTTGTCCGTTAAAGGATCGCCCTGTGGTTGGCGTTCCGAATCGACATTGCACCAATACCTCGCGGAATGAAACCTTTCGCATGCTTCGCGAATGTGGATGAGCCGCAATCAAATACTAAGGAGTTCTGCGTTCACACGTCTGCGACGCATGTGCAGCTTCCACCACCAGGTCTTCCGGGATACCTGCGAATCGCGCCACGATATCCGATACCGCGTAATCAGTCGAAACAATGCCGTCATAATTCATCCGCACAATCCGACGCCACCAACAACCACAAGAAAGTCTCGTGATGCCTCATTTTCGCGTCCCTCTCCCGCTGCGCCTCACGGTGCTCGCAAGCGTGGCGGTACTAGCCGCGTGCGGTGGTAGCAATGATTCTTCTACGCCGAGCGCCTCGAACACTTCGACGACGACGGCGACGGCCACGATCCCGGCGCCCCCTGCCGACCCCGGTTTTGTCGACAACGCCGCAATCCCCGACGTGCCCGCGTTCGTCGACACGATTGCGACTAACCAGCGCGGCGATGCGCGATATGCGACGCTCGCCACGAATGCGGGCGTGCGTGTCGTCTCGCGATTCCTCGACATCTGGCAACCGTTGACCGAGATCGTCGATGCGGGCGTCTCCGCGCCCGCCAATGGTTCCTTTCCGGCTGTCGTGCAGTCCACGTGGACAGGACTACCCAATGACGGTACGCCGGGTGGGGCTGTCGTGAACAATGCCGTCCATGCCGCAAACATTCAATTCGTGGTCACCGAGACGACCAACCGAACTCAGGCACAGGCCGACGCAGCCTACTACGACGACCGGCGCGGCAAAGGTTATAGCGTGACCGATGGCATGGGACCGCTCACCAATGCGTGGCGCGCGGCGGCGCAGCAGGTAACGACCATCACGTCGATTCCGGCGGATGCGACGACCGTTCTGTACAACGACAACGGCAACAACATCGGCGTCGGCAGCAGTGGCGGCAACACCAGTTTCGGCCAGGTTGTCGACCTGCTCAACATCATGGGCAACAACGCGTCCACCGAGCCGGCCAAGCGCTTCTACAAATACGCCCGGCCATACCGCTGGAGCACGAGTGTCGTGGTAGATCCGACTCTGGTGCCTGCCGAGAGCACCACGCCTTCGACCGATGGCGGATTTATCAGCGGTCACGAGGCGGAGGCTATGCGCGACGCGATGACGATGGCCTACGTGCTGCCGGAGCGGTTCCAGGAGATGGCGAGCCGCGGCCTCGAACTTGGCGAAAACCGCATTTTCGCCGGTATGCACTCGCCGCTCGACGTCATTGCTGGTCGAATGTTTGCACTTGCGGCGACTGCTGCGAATCTTTCCGATCCGAGCAACGCCACCTTGAAGAGCGCCGCATTTAGCCAGGCGCACGCGGCCCTGATGCAGTCGACGAATACCAGCTCGACGAGCTTCGCCGTTTTCGCCCACTCCGGCACGGCAGCGACGGACCGCTTCGCCGACTACGCGACGAACAAAGCGGACTTCACTCGCCGTATGACGTTCGGCTTTGCTCCGATCGAATCGACCAATGCGCCTCCCGTTGTGCCGAAGGGTGCGGAGGTGTTACTGGAGACGCGCTTTCCGTATCTGAGCGCTGAGCAGCGCCGCGTGGTGCTCAAAACGACCGAGCTTCCTTCCGGCTATCCGGTCATGGACGATGCGGAAGGGTGGGGCCGCCTCAACATGTTTGCAGCCGGGGACGGATATGGTGCGTTCCATGGCAGCGTCATCGTTTCGATGGATGCGTCCCAGGGCGGATTCAACGCGTCGGATTTGTGGCGCAACGACATTGCCGGCGCAGGGAAGTTGACGCTGCAGGGTAGCGGAACCTTGAAGCTCGGCGGCAACAACACCTGGTCGGGCGGCTCCCAGGTAAGCGGCGGCGTGCTCGAGGCCGATTCTCCAAATGCGTTCGGCACGGGCGACGTGTATGTGGGTGCCGGTGGCATCACCATCGCGGCGGCGTCGCCCGTGTCCATCGTCGGCAAGTACACGCAGCTCGCCGGCACGACACTCGAACTCGACATTGACGGTAAAGGCGCCGGCCAACTGCACGTTGGTAATCAGTTGACCATCGCCGGCGGCACGCTACACGTGAAGTTCGTGAGCGGCTATGCGCCCAAGGTCGGCGACACCATCGATCTGATCGATGGCAACGGGGCGACGAAGCAGTTCACGACGATCACGGTCGACGGCCACAAGGCGACGCCGGTCTACTCGTCGACCGGCGTGTCGGTGCACATCGATTCGTAATCCGGCCATATTGGCGTGGCTATGCGTCGCCCGGATAACCCGCTGTCTGTAATGCGGAGCGTCCGGCTATGCCCGTCTGTCGTTGATCGTCTAAAGCGGCGATTCCTTCGTCAAAAACCGCCTGATGGCAACGGAGACGATTTCTGGAAACTCTTCGTGAATCGCGAGCTTGCCCTTCATGACCCATTCGACCTGAACATTTGGCAATTGTCCTAACGCCTCCATTTCGACACGCGATTTCGGCGGCGTCTGATCGCCGTAGATCACGAGGATCGGAATGTTGGCTCGGCGCGCAAGATCAAGGAACGCCGCACGGTTGGCGACCCGGTCTAGCGCACCGGTCACAAAGCGTACCGAACTGTGCCGGGCTCCGGGTGCACGGGTGACGGCGAGTTTGGCCGCGAGACGATCGCCGCCAAGCCAGTCAGGATCGCTGTAAACGTGTTCTCTCGCCATCATGGTGATGACATGGCGGCTGACGTTGAGCCGGTAGAGAAGCGGACCAGCGAGGGGGTGATCAATGGCAGAGCGCACACGGGAGAACCAGGCCCGCTGGCCACCCATCATCGTCGGCAACGGGCCGCGCCACGTCGGTGCGATGAGGACCAGGCGATCAACCGTATCCGAGCGCAAGACGGCCTGGTAAAGCGCATAGGTGGCTGCATGTCCGGCCGCCACAATGGCGTGCGGTGGTGCCACGATGTCGCTTAGAAACCAGTTAAGAAACTCCGAGAGAAGCTCCGGCGACCATTCTTCCTTTGGCCGCGCCTGATCGCCGAACCCCGGCCAATCAACCGTCGTCACGTGAAACTGAGGCGCGAGCAAGTCGAGCAGCGGGCGCATCTCCAGGCGCGTAGAAATCGTACTCAGGGCCGGCAGGAGGACGACCGAAGCGCCGCTACCGGCCTCATCCACGTCCAGCGCGAACTCTCCACTGTCCCACTGGCAGCGTATCGTCTTCGTCATTGCCTTTCCAATTTGACCTTCATACGAATCACGCGGTAGATATTGACGACCAGTTTAGTTAGAGGCCGGTCTCCGGCCATGTATGGATGCGTTTTTCGTGCTGTGGAGTTGACCCGCTTTCGTGGACACCTATCCTTTGGAACAGGAGGCGTCCATCATGGGAAACTTACCGCAGTGGCAGAAACGGGTCCGGGCGCGGCCGATCGCGTCGGACGGATGTCGGCTGGTTTCGCCAATCAGATCTAGCAGGTACGTCACTGCGTCACCTGCGCTGCCCGTTCTAACACTACGGCTGCCTTGTGCCTCCGGTGATCGCGCCTGAACACCAGGGAAAGGAAGTCGAAGCGTCGGGCTGCCAGCCGCGAGGGCGCTGCTCTGTAGCTCCAGACGCCCGACGTTTGCGTCGCGGGACTGCCTGGAAATCAAATGCGCCACGCCTGTCTTTGACGTTTAGCCTTCGGAGACGCGTCGTAGCAGGTACACGACAATCACTGCGGAACCGCTGACAAAGATTGCCAGCCCAATCGCTTTACGCGCGAGCGTGCGAACGCGCGCGCGGAGCGTGTAACGCACAAACCAGGAACTGGTTCTGCGCAACATCATTCACTCCATGGGCGCCTTGACGGGCGCGTCGCGTCGGGGAGAGACAGCCCCCTATGTTGCCGGAGCGCAGGCCGTATCGCGACGTGTATTTGCCCTGATCTTTGCTTGACGGTCTTTACCACTTCGATCTCTTTGAACTGAGGATAGCGGGATAGAGCGGGTAGATGCCGGTATGCGGGCATTCTGAAACCGGCAACTGCAATTATCGCACCTCAGGTTCAAAGGCACAGAGCAGATGTTTTACGGTCTGCTGACAGGTTCTTTGCACCAGCCGGTCCAGACCAAATCCAGGCGCACATGAACCGGCCCGTTTGGGCATTGGCGCAATGCAGGGATGTTCTCAGGAGGGACTGCGGCGAGCCTTTGCCGGTTGCCGCCACTGTTCAAGGAAAAACTGCAAGCCGCCCAGTTGCTGTGCGATGTAGCCGCCCGTGGCCATCGATTCCGGTGCGCGCCGGTCGCCTGTAGGCGGGTACTCGGCGGAGAAGTCCGCTGTACCAAACATGACGTCCCAGATCGGGAAGACGGCGCCGTAGTTACAGGAATTGCGGCCGGCCGCGCGCAGGCCATGATGCAACCGGTGAAAGCGTGGTGAGACGATCAACCGGTCCCCGAGCCAGCCGAACGAAAGCTTGATATTGGCGTGGCTCAGGCTTTCGATGAAGCGCATGAACAGGAACAGCAGTGGAAACTGCAGCGGCGGAATACCGATCGCGAGGCCGACCATGCCGAACCAGATTGCGGCGACCAGGTCGTCAAGCAGATGGTTGCGGTCGTCCGACCAGAAACTCATCTGCCGCTGCGCATGATGCAACGCATGCAGTGCGTACCAGCTACGGTATGAGTGCGACAGGCGGTGACGCCAGTAATCGGCACAGTCCAGAATCAGCGCGTACGCGATGAAGGTAATGACCGGATGACCGAGAAGCGGCGGTATCAACGTCTCAAGCGTTGGCGGTATGTAGCCGTGATCGACCACGAAGCCGTTCACCCACACCTGCACCTGGTAGAACAGCAGGAAACTGACGACAGGCAACACCCCGACGCGGTTGAGGATCGTATAGAACGCGTCGGTTACGACGGCTTTGCGGTCATCCCAGCGTTCGATCGGAAAGAGTGCTTCGAGCGGCCAGCAAACCGCATACGTGACGATAACCGCGAAGAGGCCATAGACGCAGATCAGCGCCCAGTCGAAGGAAAGCTCTTCCCATTGCATCCAGCCGAAGTGATACAGCAACGGCAGAACGAGATACTGGTCGATTTCACCGGCCAGCATATTGAAGAATCTGTCGAGAAATATCAGCATGATGGACGTTAGAGCGTTTCGGCGGTAACGAGACCGGGGCGGCTCATTTCGGTGGTGAGGAAGATGCCGTGCGGCGAGCGTCCGACATTGATGGTCTCGTAGTTGCCGCTGGCTGGATCGAGTACGGCGACCTGCTCCCGGAAACGCAGCGTCACCCATAGCTTGCCGTCGGGGCCAACAGCAATATCATCTGGCCCCGCAGCGTGGAACGGATAGGTACGACGAAGCTCGAGGGTGGTTGGATCGAGCGCCACCAGCGAGCCGCCGATCCGGTTGCTCACGTAGAGCGTCGCGCCGTCGGGCGTAAGAAAGACATTGTGCGGGCCGACGCCGGTTTTCACCCGCCGCAGCACGTTACCCGTCACTGGATCGACTTCCGCCACATGGTCGCTGCCCATCACGCAGACCAGTACCTTGCCGTTGTGCCAGAGCACGCCGGCGGGGGTCGATCCGACGTTCGACTTCCAGCGGATCGTCAGGTTCGTCAGGTCGAATGAAACGAGCGTGCCGGACTGCTGCATCGAATTGAAGCTCCAGCGCGAGTCCGGCGAGAAGTCGAGGTGGCTCGGCATGCCGCCGGGCGAGAAGCGCTTGACGAGCGTCAGGTCGTCGGGGCGGTAGATGTCGACATAGTTGAGCCGCAGTGCATTGACGACGAGGTAGCGGAAATCCGGCGTGAAGCCAAGCTGGTACGGATCGGCGATCACCTTATGGCCAAGCGCCAAACCGGTGTGCGGGTCGACAATGAACAGCGCATTGCCGCTGGCGTCGGCAATATAGAGCTTGCTTCTGTCGCGCGAAAGCGCCCAGTGACTGGGTTCGCGCAACGTCGGCAATGTCCGGACGATCTTGTGCGACGCCATGTCGATGACCGAAACGCTGGCTTCGCCGGAATTCATTACGATAGCGAGATTGGGGGGCGCCGCGCTGGCGATACCTGAACGAAGGGCGAGGAAAGGCGACAGGCCGAGACTCAGGGGAATGGCCAGGCTACGGCCAAGTACTTCGCGACGTGAAAGCTTCATGGAGGGCATGCATGAGAGAATTAACCACTCATTTTGCTGGATGGATTCACCGTCACGCAAGGACGAATTGCGAATGGCGCTGATATGGAGCGATGCTCAACCGCTTCCTGTCAGTAGCCTAACAAATTTCGGGCGAAGCTGACGATGCGCATGCGATTTCGCCGTATTTGACCGAGCTTCCCGCGGCCCCGGGCGCGCTTTGCGCAGCACCCGCCCCGATCATCCGCGGAATTTGGCCGTTGTATATTGCCATCACGCGCTAAAGAACCTGGAGTAATAGCAGTGCCACGTACGTCCAGAGAAGTCGGGAAGTGTCCATGAACAGCACTGCCGGCAAAAATACGCTCACAGATCGCACGACTGTTGCGATTCGCGATGTGCTGGCCGGCAAACGAACCGGCTTGCGCTCTGCGCTGCTGTTCGCCGGACCCGCAGTGATTGCCTCGATCGCCTACATGGACCCAGGCAATTTCGCGACCAACATCCAGGCCGGTTCCCAGTTTGGGTACACGCTGCTGTGGGTGGTACTGATGGCCAACGTGATCGCCATGCTGTTCCAGGCGCTCTCTGCCAAACTCGGCATCGTGACGGGCCGTAATCTGGCGGAAATGTGTCGCGAGCAACTGCCGCGCAAGGCCGTCTTCGTCATGTGGTGTGTCAGCGAAGTGGCCGCGATGGCAACCGACCTGGCCGAATTCCTCGGTGGCGCAATCGGCCTCGCGTTGCTGTTCAAAATGCCGTTGATGGCCGGCATGGCGGTGACCGCGGTGGTGACATACGGCATCCTCGTGTTTGAAAAAGGCGGCTACCGGCCAATGGAGATCATCATCGGCGCGCTCGTTGCTGTGATCGGTCTGTGTTACCTGATCGAATTGTTCATTGCGCCCGTCGCATGGGGACAGGCCGGATTGCACTCGATCTTGCCCTCAATGCCGAACCGGGAAGCGCTGACCGTTTCGGTCGGTATCGTGGGCGCCACCGTGATGCCACATGCGATCTATCTCCATTCCGGGCTGACTCAGGGCCGGACTCCGGCGAGCGACGCGAGCGAGCATCGCGCACTGCTGCGTTTTTCGAACCGGGAAGTCATCGTTGCGCTTTTCTTCGCAGGTCTCGTCAACATGGCCATGGTAATCATGGCCAGCGCGGCATTCCATGCCGGCCACCGCGACGTCGCGGAAATCGAAACTGCTTACCATACGCTCACGCCGTTGCTCGGTGCGGGCGCGGCGGCGGTTTTCCTGATTTCGCTCATCTGCTCGGGTATCTCCAGCTCCGTTGTCGGCACCATGGCTGGCCAGATGATCATGCAGGGCTTCGTGGGTTTCCGGATTCCCGTCTGGGTGCGACGTCTGGTGACCATGGTGCCGGCGTTCGTGGTGGTCGGCCTCGGCGTGAATGCCACCCAGGCGCTGGTGATCAGTCAGGTCGTTCTTTCGTTTGCGTTGCCGATCCCGATGGTGGCGCTGGTGCTCTTCACCCGCCGCAAAGACATCATGGGCGAGTTCGTCAATAGACGGCTAACGGACATTGCAGCGATTGCCGCGACGGTCGTCATCCTCGCGCTGAATGCGGTGCTATTGCTTCAGTCGTTCGGCGTCAGCATTCCGGGCATGCCTGCAAGCTGATGCAGCCCACCCGGACTCTTTGGGGATGGGCCGCACTCCCGGTGCGATGGACGGCGAAGTTTGTTCGCTAGCCATCGACTGACCGCTGGGGGACCAGAGGTCCTGCTCCAAAAACGGCTTGTCGATTCGTTCGCTTTCGTCTGTGATGCCGGTGCATGCATAGGGACGATCGCTGCTTCCATGTTCGCCTTGAGTTGTGAAACATACGGTAAGAACGGCGTTGACCCATGGGCACCTGGCTGGCTATGCGGATGAGGACCGAGGCGGCATCTCCTGGTGCAAGCGTACGTCGGACCTGGCGGGCTTCTCCGTTGTCCGGGCTGATCGTCCCAAAGAAAGCCTCGCCGGTGCGAGGCCCGGGGGTGGCTATTTGTACGGTCAGGCAAGCGCTGGGTAATCCGTATACCCTTCTGCCCCTGGGTGATAGAACATCTCGGGCCGCGGCTCATTGAGCGATGCGTCCAATCTAAGTCGGCGCGGCAGGTCCGGCTTGGCGATGAACATCTGCCCGAAAGCAACCGCGTCGGCGTCGCCGACCGCAAGCAAACGTTCGGCGGTGTGCTTGGTCATCTTTTCGTTGGCGATATAGATGCCACCGAATGCTGCCTTCAGTGCGGGTCCGAGCCGGTCGTCTCCCTGCGCTTCACGCGCGCAGATGAAGGCAATGCGGCGTTTGCCGAGTTCGCCTGCGACATAGCCGAAGGTGGCCGCAGGGTCCGAATCGCCCATCGACTTCACGTCACCGCGCGCAGACAGATGCACGCCGACCCGGTTGGCGCCCCATATGGCGACGCACGCGTCCGTGACTTCGAGCAGCAGTCTCGCACGGTTCTCGATCGACCCACCATATGCGTCAGTGCGCTGATTGGTGGAGTCCTGCAGGAACTGGTCAAGCAGATAACCGTTGGCGCAGTGGACTTCCACGCCGTCGAACCCCGCCTTTCCGGCGTTTTCAGCGCCGTGCCGGTAGGCCGCGCAACCACGCCGGCGATCTCGTCGGTTTCCAGCGCGCGCGGGACCTCCCTATGTGTCCGGGCGATCTTTCACGATAACCGGGACCGCGCATGACCAAACCCACCAGGAAGCAGCAATCTCCCTCCCGTCCCTCTGTAGACGCTCTCCAGCATGAACGGCTCGCGCTGGCCGCCTTCCATCTTTGCGACCGGCAGGGGCAGCAACTCCGACATCTGATTACACTTGCGACCTCGATGTTCAGGAGTCCTGCTGTGACTGCCGAGGAAAGGCACGAACGCCGGAACCTGCTGGAGGTGATGATCCAGCTCGGCGAGGACTACCACGCCGCCAATCGCTGCGATCAGGAACTGTTCACGGTGCTTGCGCTCGACGCCAAGGGGCTTCTTAACCGCCAACTGACACCGCAGGACGCCGCAGCGATTCTCGCTGACGCTGCGCACGGCGCGAACGGGAAACTGGCGGCTATGGACGCTTCGTGGACAAAGCACTAACCGGCGTCGATCACTTACGGAAAAAGCGGCTCAATGCCGCTTTTTTTTGTTGGACGGTGAGATTGGAAAACTACACCTGAAAATGAGATAGACAGAGCAATTGTGAAGATCTGTCAAAGCGGTTTTATCTCGAATTAAAGTCATTGACCGTGTCGCGTTTTGGATGGTTAATTCCTCGGGTGTGTTCTGGAAAATCAGCAGAGGTCAGATGGAACAACAGAAACAGGATGAAACCGGGGGCAAGGAAGAATGCCAGCTTTGCCGTATCACCTATTCAATCTACTCAAACTTCCCGCCAATGCCGTCCGCAATGGCGCTGAACGCAGAAACCGGCGAATGGTTTCCGTTCGATAGGCTGAAGTCGTATTCAAATGGTTACGAGATGGCTGAAGCCCTCGGTTACGCATGGGCGTGCGATTGCCGGAAACGCTCCCGGAATCGTTTCGATGAACAGTTCGTACTGAGAGATCGTAAAGGCCGACCATTCGCGAACGCGCGCTATCGAGCGCGTGTTGGCCTGAACGTAGTAGCAAGTGGCGTCACGGACGCCGCAGGCCGCACACAGCGAATCAGCACCAAAGACGCGCGGCGGCTAACACTCGAAATCAGCGGGGGCGTCTGATGGGGATTCCTGTAGTGAGGGATCGAGACGCATGGGAAGACCGAACGCATCAAGACGAATGCAGTATCAAGCTTGATACTTTACATTACAGGAGAAATCCGGAATGAACGAATCTGGTGAACGCAATAAGTACGGTTTCAAGGCGAACGAAAATGAAGAATGGTTCGAGGTTCATTCAGGCGCAGTGACGAACACGAATCCGGGCTCAATGGTTTATGTGACAATTGACACTACACCAATATGCCCAAACATGACGGACGCCGAATTTCGCGCCAAGATCATGAAGTTGCGCGACGATGCGGTTGTTTTGGTTGACAAGCGAATAGCTGCATTGAAGACATGGAGTCCTTCAGAGCAAGCGCGCGTCGCCAATTGGTTTGGCACGAAGGACGATGCAACGCGCGATCTTCTGATTCAAGGATTTACCGCAGTCAATAGAGTTATGCGTGGTCTCCAACCCAAGAATTTTGTTCGGCAGTCTCCTGAGCTTGACCGTGTTCTTGGGTGTTTGCCCCATCCGGTCAGCAGTGGTTCTGCTGCGCACGTTTGCGCCCCTGATACAGCCACGCATACCATTAGTATTCACGAGGTCTTTTGCGAAACCCGTGATTTCACGTCAGGAGGGGATTCGAAGCTGTCAACGATCATTCATGAGTGCACGCACTTTACGGACACTTTTGGGAGCAAAGATTGGAAATATACGATCACAAGATTCTTGGCAACCTGGGGGCAAGAAAATCCGCAGCAAGCAATTAATAATGCAGATAGCCTGGCGGGATACGTCGTATATGAATATTAAATTGGGTGCCTTGGCATTTGGGCTGCTGTCTATCAGCGCACAAGCATGCAATACATCTCAGAACCTTCCGGGTCAAAATATCGATTTGTATTTTGAAATAAACTCGACGCAGGTATCGGCGGATCAAATTTTAAAATTGGCAAATTGGGCCATCGACATGCGCCTTAAGTATCCTATTCAAGAGGTACTGTCCATTGGTGGAGTGGCTGTGGCAAGCGAAAAAGAGCCTAAGCAATTGGCAATGCAACGTGCGGACACAGCAAAGGCAATGCTGATGCAGTTTGGTCTTACTCAAGTTCCATACGACGTTCGCGCTGGAATATACAAGCCCCTTGAGCATTTCGTCGAGCCGCCTGAAAAGGTCCGACGTGTGGAGATTGAACTGTCCCCCGGTTGTCCTAATAATTGCTGCGACGGAAAGTGAAGCGAGCACGTCCCTAAGCGCGGTTTTCCGGCATGGCTGTCGTGATGGTAGTAGACATCGGTGTATCAACGTCGGCAAACATTGCCAACATGCCCGTCGAATAAGTCCCGCTTCAATGCGACTTTTTCTGCGAAAAGGCCCGCTACTGCGCGGGCCTTTTGCCGTTACGCCTGATTCCAGCGATTGGGCCTCAGGGGCGATCCACCACGATGCCACTTGCGCCGTTCTGTTGCGATTTTCTCCAGCAACTGCAACACCTCTTCGCGGTTGCCGGCTTTATCCGCCTGTTCCATAGCGGCCCGGTATTCATCAGGCGTCGGCTCGACACCATCACAGCACCGGTTCACCACCACCGTAAGCGCATCCATCGGCGGGCCGACATACCGGGCACGCAACGATGACATCGCATCATGCGTGAGTTGGGTCAGATCGTCGGTCTGCAACACGGCGGCGCTGATTCTCAGCACGGGTTCCATCCACGCAAGCAATTCTGACGAATGCTGCTTTCGCACTTCGAGCGAACGAAGATTGTCGTAGCAGCGCTTCCTGTTGTTATGGTCGAACGTGGCGGGCGCGAAACGATACGTGAACTCGGTTCGTGTCCATCCGAAGTACTCGACGCTTTACAACGCGATGCTATCCATCCAGGGTGGCTGCGGACGTGCGCGGGCGCTGCGCACCAGTCAGCACATTTCTCCCTTCCGTTTTGCACCGGTTTGTGCAGGAACGAAGCGGTCTTATGCTTGTGCTGGCAACTCGAAAGCGACGCATTCCATGTCGAGGGTCGTTTCGTGCGATGTCGTCGGGAAAGGGTATGTCGCGGCGTGTTCTACGATTGCATCGCAACAGAAAGTACGTCGTAGTGAGACGACAGGTCCTGGCCGGACAATCCTGGTGGACAGACCGCGCCCTCGCGCTTGCCGGTCAGTAGGTCTGTTCGGTAATAACCCGGGCCACTGTTTCCAGCGACCGGCGCAGCGTGGCCAGATCGACGGACCCAATCGCGAGGCGGATGGCGTGAGGTACATGCGTCGATGTCGCGAACGGCAGGGCCGTCGACACTGAAATGCGCTCACGCATCAGCGCCATCGCAATCGCGTCGGCGCGGACTTCCTGCGTCAGGGGGATCCAGATGAAGTACGACGCTGGATGGCTCATCGTCTTAAGCTTGCCGAGCGCTTCGGCGGCAAGGATTTGGCGCGTCTTCGCATCCCGCCGCTTCTCGTCTTCGAGCCGGGCCACCGTGCCGTCGTTTATCCAGTTGCAGGCGATTGCCGTCATGGTTGCGGGAGTGTTCCACGTCGTGGCCCGGATTACCCGTTCAAGCCTGGGAATCCATTCGCGTGGTGCGCAGACGAAACCGACGCGCAGACCTGTCGCGACACTCTTCGACAAGCTCGAGACATAGATCGTCGTCTCCGGAGCAATCGATGCCAACGGCGGCGGAGCATCTTCTGCGAGGTATGCGTAGGCCCCGTCCTCGATGAGGATCAGTCCATGCTGTCGAGCGATACTGACAAGCTCGCGGCGCCGCCGCGCGCTCATTACCCAGCCAAGAGGGTTGTGCAGCGTCGGCATTGCGTAGACGGCGCGTACGCGTCGTCGCTTGCATAGGGCCGTCAACGCGTCCAGATCGGGGCCGCGCCCCGCGGCTGGGATCGGCACGAGTTCCAGTCGAGCGGCCTCGGCGGCCAGCTTGAATCCCGGGTAAGTCAGCGCGTCCACGGCAACCACGTCGCCGGGTTCGAGCAGCGCCATAGCGGCCGTCGTCAGTCCGTGTTGCGCGCCGCTCACGAGCAACGTCGTTCCGGCTGTTGCTGCCAGACCTCGGTTCGCCAGGTGGCGTGCCGCAGTAGCGCGCTCGTGCTCGCGGCCACCGTGCGGCTGGTATCGAAGCAGCGACTCGAGGTCGCCGGCCGCCGCGAGCTGGCGCAGCGCTGCCCGAAGAAGGTCTGTCTGACCCGGTGCAGAGGGATAGTTGAAGCTCAGGTCGATCGTAATGGCGCTCCAGGCGTGCAAGTCAACGCCTTGGCCGCGAGGGAGTGGTTCCTTGACGAATGTGCCACGGCCAGCTTCGCCGCTCACCAGACCCATCGTATGAAGCTCGGCATAGACACGCGTCGCGGTGACCAGCGCCAGGCCCTCGCGAGCAGCCAGCTCGCGGTGCGTGGGCAGACGCGTCCCGGGGGGAAGGCGGCCGTCGCGGATGTCAGCCGCAAAGCGGTCAACCAATTGCTTGTAACGGGCCCCAGGCATGGCTCAATGTATCCATGACAATAATTTGATTGTATTGATTATCGGCCCTACCATGAGCTTGCACAACCTCTCCATCTGCCCGAGGACGTCATGCACATCACCATTCTGACCTTTGAAGGCTTCAACGAACTCGACTCGCTAATCGCGCTGAATATCCTTAACCGGGTCAGAAAGCCGGGCTGGCAGGTATCGATTGCCAGCCCAGCGGCGAAGATCCGTTCGATGAACGGAGTGGTCCTGGAGGCGCAAGCGTCGCTGAAGGACGCTTGCGAGGCCGACGCGGTGCTGGTCGGCAGTGGAATACAGACACGTGGAGTGGCCGCCGATGCCGCGCTGATGTCGCAGTTGCGGCTCGATCCGACGCGCCAACTGCTGGGCGCGCAATGCTCGGGCACGCTGATACTCGCGAAACTGGGCCTGCTGGATGGCGTTCCGGCCTGCACGGATCTGACTACCAAACCGTGGGTCGAAGAGGCGGGCGTGCCGGTGCTCAATCAGCCGTTCGTGGCGAAGGGGAATGTCGCGACGGCAGGCGGGTGCTTGGCTTCGCAGTATCTGGCCGTGTGGGTGATCGCGCGTCTGGAGGGCGTCGAGGCTGCGCGCGCCGCGATGCAGCATGTCGCCCCGGTAGGCGAGAGGGAGATCTACGTGACGCGGGCGATGGCGAACATCGCGCCATTCATCTGACGCAAAACAGAGGCGCTTCGCACGTCCTTCAAAGCCGACATTGCTGGAGTCCGGTCTGTGGTCATCGTTCTTGTTTTCAAGCTCCTCGTTACGCCGCTGTTGCTATTGACCGCAGGCCTTGCCGGTCGTCGCTGGGGTGATGCGATCGGCGGTTTGCTGGTGGGAATGCCGCTCACGTCGGGGCCGATCTCAGTGTTTCCCGCACTGGAGCATGGACCCGCCTTTGCTGCGCAGGCGGCCGTTTGCATTGCCTATTGCAGGCTGGCGATCTTGGGATGGCCGACGGCTCTCGCGGGGGCTTCACGATATTTTCTGTCGTAGCGACCGTTCTGCAATGGAGTGCGCTGCCGCATACCGGCCTGTTTCTTTGTTGCTCATCGCAGGGCTCGTGGTCGGTGTGACGCTTTTTGCGGCTTATGTCGGGGCCAAAACGAGCGAAACCGCTCGCGCGGTAAGGGGCTCCGGCCAATACCGGCCGGTCGACGCTGGTGTATAGATCGTTTTCAATTGCAGTGCACGGTCGTCAATTGTCACGTGGAACTGTGAGCATCTGCTCTTGCGACTATGCTAACGAGCGCGGACTTGCCGTCATTTCTCTTGAAAGAATACGGTCATGAAAACGCGGAAATTCTCCGACGCAAGGCCGCGGTCAAACAGGGGCTCGCTGGCGTTCTTATGCGGTTCCCACGTAGCTATCAAATGCGGTCACGAGATGCTGGATCGCCTGTTCGAGGTCATCTGCCGGCGTTTCAAAAGACTGATTCAGTTGCATCGCTTCCCTCGACGTCAGGGCTTCCAGCAGTGTGGCGGTCATCTCATCGTAGCGATTGGCCCTTTCCCGGTCATGTGCGTCCGGTTCCCCGCTCCGAAGGACTTCGATCACCGCGGCGGCGCCGCAAACCACCCGCACCGCGACGGTCAGATTCCGCAGTTGTTCGAGCCGCGCAGATCGCCGCTGGCCCTCCAGGAGCATACGTTCTCTCGCAACTTCAAGCCGTGAGCTGGCCAGACCGGCTTCGCGTTGGAGGCGATCGAGGGTGGCGGTCGATCCTCCAGCCATCCGAAGCGCGGCGGACGCGAATGCCATGTTGGCCGAAATCGCGGCTGAGATCACGGCATTCAGCGCGTTACTCTCCCTCGGCGGCCAGAGAAGAAAGCTCGCCGCCACGCCTACGCAGGCACCGACGAATTCATTGGTAAGACGAGCGACAATCAATCCCTCCGCCGGATGGATGAAATCCGACATCAGCATGAACATCGGCGTCAGGAAGACAACGAACAGACCGTAGTTGACCAACCTCAATGCGACGGTCACCGCGGCAAGCGGCAAGATTGCCAATGTCACCGCAACCGGACCGGACAGACTCGTCAGAAGAACAGCGGCGATCGTTGCGCCGATGAGGCTGCCGCATGCACGCTCCAGCACGCGCAACCATGTATTGGCGGAAACCGGTTGGGTCACGACGATTGCAGCGATCACGCCCCAGTACGCAAACGTGACACTCAGCGATGTGCCGATCATGAAAGCGAGCACCGATGCGACAGCCACCCTCAGCGCATGGTCCCAGACCAGCCTTTCAATCTTGACCGCGCGAGCGGCGGCAGGCGTGGGCGTCTCGGGGTCCATTGCGAGCGCGTGTCGCCCGTCCGCGAGCCGGGCGATGGCCCTTGCCGCAAAGGCAACGGCGCTTGCCGTTTGGCCCGTCCGTTCAGCCGTCTGCCGCAACAATGCGTGTGCTTGCGCTATCAGCGTATCGGCAATGGGCAGTTCTTGCTGTGCCTGCGCGGCCACGCTTTGCAGCAACTGTCGCAGGCCCTGGAGCAATTGCCGCGATCCATCGTCGTCGGCAATCGCTGCGTTGCGTCGGGCATGACCGATTGCGATCAGCGTGGAAAACACCCGGCCCGCGGCATCGACGCCCGGCCCGAGATCAGGGCCGTTGCGAACATCATGCGCCGCCAATGCCCTGCCGCGCTCGATCGACATGCGCACCCCGCGACGATGAACGGTATCGAACTCGGTCCAGCCCTGCACATCCATTCCAGGCCGCGAATCCAGCGACTCCAAAAAACCGGCCATGTCCTCGAGCCTGCCGAAGATCGTCGCGAGCGTGAAGCCCGCGGACTGTGGGAACGGGACGGGCCAGAGGAAGATGCAAAACAGCATGGTCCAGGCTGACCCGAGCAGAAAATAGCCACCATGAGCGAGTGCAACGGCAAGCGGCTCGGGCGACGCAATTCCGATCACGACCGCGAGCGAGGCAACCAACCCCGCCTGCGCCGGCATAGGCCCGAGCGAGGGCTTGTAGGAGCGTGTCAGTCCACAAAGGAAGACCAGGACAAACAGGGTGACAATGCTGACGGCATAGCCCCAATGCGCGGCATAGGACGCCAGCGGCATGACGACAACACCCATGGCCGTGAAGATGGCCATCGCCTTCAGGCGCTGTGACCTGGACCCTTGCGGATCGCAGAGACAGTTCCAGAACGCCGCGACGGCTCCGAACGCGATATCCGAACGACCGAGAATCGCCGCGGCACAGAGCATCGGCGCCATCGCAAGCGCAGCGTGTATCCCTTCCGTAATCCCGATGCGCTCGGGCGTTATGGCGAAGACATGACCTTCAGCCCGCAAGGTCCGACGGCTTACCAGGGATACGAGCTTTCCTATTATTGTCATCGCACCTTTGCTGCTCACGAACGTTGATTGCTGGAGGACAAGGCCCAGGAAATGGGCGCCCCCCGGATTCACGCTGCCAGCGCGCTGAGATAGCCGCCGACTCCGCGCTGTGAACGTCTGCTTTTCGCCTATGCGAGTGGCGCCTCTGTTTCATTTGCAACACTCCCGCCGCTCATGCGACGTTCATTGTGTTGCATCGACCGGTTGAATCCGCCAATGCGGAGGAGACGTACACGCAATCAGCTTTGGGCGGCCGGGCGGCTAGCCCATTTAGAATCCACGCAGTCTTCCACTGCGGCGGGCTACGAGGATCGCCGCGCGTATGTTCATCGAATATGCGATCGCGGACCTCTCTAAAGAAGCCGGAGAAGGAAACTCGATCTCAGCATTAAGCGATGCGCGCAGCATCGAGTCCCACCTCCTCGCACAACCAGTCGCAGAAGCACTTCACCTTCTCCGTGTTGCGCTCGTTCACGCGATACGACAGAAAATGCGTCTCGCGGGAGACCGGCTCGAAGACATCCGCGCCCAGCTCAACCAGTTCGCCGCGCGACAACTCGCGCTCGGCGAGACGCGTGGTTTCGAGCGCGACGCCCATGCCATCGACAGCGGCGGAGATCGCGAGCGCCCCGCGATCGAACGAGGGCCGCGCCCGCGACGGGAACGGGAGTCCGTTGAGCGCGAACCAGTCGGACCACGTCACGCGGCTGAGCTGGGAATCGATCAGCGTCATTTCCCCGATCTGCTTCTCGATGGCAACGCCGCTTCGCACGAGCGCAGGCGAACACATCGGCACGATGCGTTCTGCGCCGAGCGCGCGTGTCACGATGCCCGCGCGCTCGTGTGCGACCGCGTATGAGATGGCGACATCGACTTCATGCACCCGGGTGAGGTCGATCGGCTCGGGACCGGACGACAGACGGATCGTCACGCCCGGATGCGCCTGCGTGAATTCAGGCAGGCGCGGACCAAGCCACTTGGCGGCGAAGCTCGGCGCGCTGTGCACCGCGAGCACTTGCGCATCGGGCGCGAGCGCGACCTCGCTGCATGCCGCCTCGATCACATCGAAAACGCGTCCGAGGCTCTCATAAAGGCGCCGTCCTTCCGATGTCGCTTCCACCCGCCGATTGCGCCGATGAAACAGCGGCCGGCCGAAATATTCTTCGAGCTCCTTGACCTGATGACTGATCGCGGACTGCGTCAGATGCAACTCCTCGGCCGCGAGCGTGAAGCTCTCCAGCCGCGCGGCCGCTTCGAAGGCGCGCAGCAGCACGAAATTGGGAATTCGTCTCATGTCTTTCACCGAAACATGAATGTGGTTCATCTTTGTATGAACAGCCATCGTTTGTCAATGACGGCAGCGACCGCGACCATAGGACCCGTCGAAGCAATCCGCTTCGACCGGTTCAAACCTCACTTCAAAAAGGAGTCGACCCATGGCAGCAGTGATGGAAACGCGGCCGCAGGCGCTGATCAAGGACGGCAAGGTTTCGATCTATCAGCCGGAGCAGGAAGGACTCATCTTTCCGGAGCTTCCGTCATTTTCGAATCCCGCCGCGCAGCGGCAGCATGTGAAGGAACGGCTGGTCGGCGCCTGTCGCGCGTTCGCCCAGCAAGGGTTCGACTACGGCTTCGCCGGACATCTGACCGTGCGCGATCCCGAGAATCCCGGCCTTTACTGGACCAATCCGATGGCCATCCACTTCTCGCAAGTGAAGGTCTCGAACCTGATCTGCGCGGACCATCAAGGGCACGTCGTCGAGGGGCGCCATGCAATCAACCGCGCTGGCTTCGTGCTGCATGCGGCCGTGCACGAGATGCACCAGGACATCGTCGCGATGTGCCATGCGCATACGGTCTACGGCACCGCGTTCGCGTCGCTCGGCAGGCAACTCGAGCCGATCACGCAGGACGCCGCAGCGTTCTACGAGGATCACGTCGTGATCGGCGACGAGGCAGGACAAGTAGCCGTCGAGGTGAAGGCGGGTCACAAGGTCGCGAACGCGTTCAGGGACGTGAAGGCCGCGATCCACCAGAATCACGGGCTTCTGACGGCAAGCCGGCACAGCATCGAATCGGCGGCGTTCTGGTTCATCGCGCTCGAACGGTGCTGCCAGCAGCAACTGCTGGTCGAGTCGACCGGCATCGCACCCAAGCTCGTCCCCCCCGAACGCGCGCGCTACAGCCGCGAGCACGTCGGCAGCGACTACATCGGCTGGCTGCACTTTCAGGCGATCTGGGACGACCTCGTCGCCACGCAGCCGGACATGTTCGACTGATTCCGTAGAAGCAGTCCGAGCACGGCGACAACGCGAGACGAGCGCTAAAAAACGCAGCGTTGTGCCGCAACCTGAACACCAGGAGACACCACAATGAGTTCCCCCAGTCCGGTTGCGTATTACCAGGGCAGAGAGTCGTCCACCTATGCGAAGGTGACATGGCGGCTCTTGCCGTTTCTGTTCCTGTGCTATCTATGCGCGTATCTCGACCGAATCAACGTGAGCTTCGCGAAGCTGCAGATGCTGCAAGCGCTCAAGTTCAGCGACGCGGTCTATGGCGCGGGCGCCGGCGTCTTCTTCGTGGGCTATCTTCTCTTCGAAGTGCCCAGTAACCTGATCCTGCTGCGCGTCGGCGCGCGCCGCTGGATCGCCCGCATCATGATCACCTGGGGCATCGTCTCGGCGGGCATGATGTTCGTCAGAACGCCGATGAGCTTCTACATCATGCGCTTCCTGCTGGGCGTCGCCGAAGCGGGCTTTATCCCCGCGATCCTGCTCTATCTCACGTACTGGTTCCCGGCCTCGCGCCGCAGCAAGGTCACCGCGCTCTTCTTGACGGGCATTCCGATGTCGGGAGTCGTCGGCGGCCCGCTGTCAGGCTGGATCATGAATCATATGAATGCATCGCACGGGCTGGCGGGCTGGCAATGGCTGTTCCTGATAGAAGGCATTCCGACCGCGATCCTCGGGCTGGTCGCGTTCTTCTATCTCGACGACAAGCTCGCCGATGCGAAGTGGCTCACAGACTCGCAGAAAGCCATGCTCGAAGCCGGCCTGAAGGACGAAGAGCCGGCTCACGCGCTGCATTCGGTGAAGGACGGCCTGATGCATCCGAAGGTGCTGCTCCTGAGTGCGATCTACTTCTTCTTCACGATGGGCCTGTACGGCGTAAGCTTCTGGCTGCCCACGCTCGTCAAGGCGAGCGGCGTGGCCGATCCGCTCAATATCGGCCTGCTTTCCGCGATCCCTTACGCGGCGGCGGCCGTCTCCATGCTGCTCGTCGGTCAGAGCTCGGACGCCCGCGGCGAGCGGCGCTGGCATCTCGCGTTGCCCGGGGTGGTCGGAGCGGCCGGACTGTGCACGAGCGTCGCGTTCGCCCATTCGACGCCAATCGCGATGATTGCCCTCACGATCGGCACGATGGGCGTGATGACGACAATTTCGCAGTTCTGGGTGTTGCCGCCCGCTATCCTGGGCGGCGCCGCCGCGGCGGCGGGGCTTGCGCTGGCGAATTCGGTCGGCAGCGTATCGGGTGTCGTGAGCCCTTACGTGATCGGGCTGATTCAGACAGGCACGGGATCGACCGGCAACGGCGTACTTGGGCTGGCGGCGAGCCTGATCATCGGCAGCGTGCTCGTCTTCACCGTGCCGGCCGCACTCGTGAACGGCCGGCGCAAGCGGGCTTGAGCGAAGTCCCGCTCCACGCAAAGATCCCGCGATCGCGGGATCATCGCATCAGCTCACTTTTTCTTCCTGCCGATCGCTCAGCACCTGCCCGAGCCGCTCGACGAGATTCTGCCGCGCCCGAGTCGTATGAAGATCGGTCAGTTCCGTCGCGCGCTGCGGATCGCCATCGGCGATGGCCGCGGCGATGGCTGCGTGCTCGTCCCAGATCGCCTGGCGCTGCCCCGACGACTGCAGCACCGCGCCCATCACCCGTCGCAGATGGACCCAGTGCATCTGCGCGGTCTCCACGATGAGCGGATTGCCCGACGCGGCATAGATCGCGGCGTGGAACGCCATGTCGGCATCGATCATCGCCTTCACGTCGTCGGCCTTCGACGCGCGGCGGCCGTTCGTGATCAATGCCTTGTCCAGCTTCGCGCCGCGACCGGCGGCAAGACGCGCGGCGAGCGAGTCGAGCGCGCCGCGGATTTCATAGAGATGGCTGATCCAGGCCGCGTCGAGCGGAGTCACGAGCAAACCCCGACCGGGCGCGTCCTGCACCAGTCCGTCCTTCTTGAGCAAGCGCAGCGCCTGCAACACCGGCGAGCGCGACACCGCAAGTTGCTCGGCGATTTCTTCCTGCGTGATGCGCGTCCCGGGCGCGAGCGTCCCAGAGCTAATGGCATCGAGCAGCACCTTGTAGACCTCGTCCACGTAGTCGGTGCGCGCCTGAAGCTTGAGCAGTTTCGTCGCCATGATCAAAGCTCGTTTATGGATACAGAATACGGCAAGGGTATAACCGCACCGCGGGAGCGTCAATGTCCGGCGCTGAAGCGAAAAGGTGAATCTCCGCGTTTACCCATAGAGACATCGCCGCATCGCGCGACTAATCTTTGGATACAGAGTACGGTGTTCTGAATATCGAGTTCGGCGTTCAAAGTGCCGGCGACTGACAACTCCACCACCTCAAAATAGGATTTGCGATGACGATCAAGGAAGACAAGCTGGAAGGTCAGAAGACGAGCGGCGGCAATGTCGTGTCGAAGAAGCTGATTCCGTACGGCGGTTACTACACAAGCAAGGTGCCTGGCCACGATCCCGAGCTCACCGAGACCGGCCCCGGCACACCGATGGGCGAGTTCATGCGCGCGTTCTGGCATCCCGTGTGCATGTCGATCGAACTGACGGACACACCGCGTTATCTCAAGATCCTCGGCGAGGAACTGGTGGCGTTTCGCGATGGCAGCGGGCGCGTGGGCGTGCTGCATGCGCATTGCGTGCACCGCGGCGCGTCGCTCGAATACGGCGCGATCCAGGAGCGCGGCATCCGGTGCTGCTATCACGGCATGGTGTTCGACGTGGACGGCACATGCCTGCATGTGCCGTTTCCGAAGGGCGAAGAGAAGGAAGCCGACAAATTCGCGTGCTCGATCCAGCAGGGTGCGTACAAGGCGGTCGAGCGCAACGGCCTCGTGTTCGCGTACATGGGACCGCCCGATGCCGAGCCGCCCTTTCCCGAATGGGAAGGCGACTTCACGGTGTTGCCGGGCGACGAGCTTGTGCCGTACAGCAACTTCCAGCATTGCAATTGGCTGCAGGTGCAGGACAACGCCGCCGACAACTATCACCCCACCGCGCTGCATGCCGGCAAGAATGTCGTGAATGGGCAGTACCAGGGCACGACATTCGACGAGGTCGGCGCGGCATCAATGGAAGTCGCGCCCGACATGCACTTCGTGCCGGTGCAGCAGGGCCGCAGCCTCGCCTGCGCGGGCGCGCGTCGAGTCGATAAGGACCGGCTCTTCGTGCGCGTGCAACATCAGGTGCTGCCGAATCTGAGCCTGCATGCGTACACGTCGGAAGACGGATCGAAGAAGAAGCTGTTCAGCCGCTTTCACATCATCCGCTGGACCGTTCCCGTCGACGACGAGAACAGCAAGATGATCGGCTGGCGCGTGATGGGCCCGGGCATCGATACGCGCGGCGTCGGCAAGAAGGAACTCGTCGGCTATGAGTCGATCGACTTTCTCGAAGGACAGGTCGCGATGCGGCGCCCCGAGCGCTTCGGCGAATACAAGCTCGAGGATCTGCCGCCCATTCCGCCGAATCATCGCGAGCGCGAGAACTACAAGGCCGCGCAATACGCGCCCGGCGACTACGAAGCGATCATCAGCCAGCGACCGATCGCCGTGCACGCGCTCGAGAACCCGACGAAGTTCGACGCCGGCCTCTTCCTGTTTCGCAAGTTGCTACGCGATGCGCTGCGCGGCACGAATCCGGCGGCATCGGCGCAGAGCTTCGCCGAGTGGTTCCGTGCGAACGCGGGCGCACCCAACAGCTATTGCTCGGGCAACGTGTTCGAGATTCCCGAAGGCGACACGGTCGAAGAAGAAGTCGCGCGGCGCCGCAAGGTCACGAAGACGATCGTCTCGATCCTCAACGAGAGCGAGCGGCTAAAGGCGGATGAACGCGCAGTGTTCGTGCGCGAGAAGTTCGAGGAACTCGAACAATCGATGAAGAACTGAAGCGCCACGACAAGCAAGGGGCGCGTTGCGCGCCTCGTGCGGCGAATCGGGATTCGGCAGTACATATGAGGGATCAGGAAAATGGCAAGCGAACAGACATCGAACTCCGGCGGCAGCACGCTCCAGTTGCTCGTGCGGCAGGTTCGTTTCGAAGGCAAAGGCATCAACTCTTACGAACTGGTCGATCCGTCCGGCGCTGAGTTGCCGGCCTTCACTGCCGGCGCTCATATCGACATCCATCTCGGCGACGGCCTCGTGCGCCAGTATTCGCTGTGCAACGCACCCAACGAGCGCCATCGCTATGTGATCGCCGTGCTGCGCGACGAGCGCGGCCGTGGCGGATCGAGAGCGCTGCACGAGCGCGTGCATGTGCAGGACATCGTGCGCGTGAGCCGTCCGCGCAACCAATTTCAGCTCGTCGACGATGCGCGCAGGGTGATCCTCATCGCGGGCGGCATCGGTGTGACGCCGCTCAAGTCGATGGCGCATTGGCTGGAAGACGCCGGCATCGAATACGAAATGCACTACTGCGCGAAAGATGCGGACTGTGCCGCGCTTTCCGGGGAACTCGAGCCGATGCGCGTGAACGGCCGCGTGCACTTTCACTTCGACGGCGGTGATCCGAAGGCGGGGCTCGACATCCGCCGCCTGCTGAGCGAGCCGTCGCACGGCGTGCACGTGTATTACTGCGGTCCAGCTGGTTTCATGCAGGCATGCGCGGATGCGAGCGCGCACTGGCCCGCCGGCACCGTCCACTTCGAGCACTTCAAGGCGCCGGGGCGAAGCGAACCCGCGAGCGCGGCGAACGATGCGGCGGACACGTTCAGCGTGAAGATCGCGAGCACGGGACAGATGATCGAAGTCGCGAACGATCAGAGCATCGCGGACGCACTCGAACAAGCGGGCGTCACAATCGAAACATCGTGTCATGCGGGGCTGTGCGGGACATGCAAGGTGCGGTATCTGTCCGGGGAAGTTGAGCACAACGACTGCATTCTCAACGACGACGAGAAGGCCGAATTCCTGACGGCCTGCGTATCGCGCGCGAGAAGCAAGGTACTGGTGCTCGATCTTTAGCCGAGATGTTCGATTAGACTCGCGATGGAGCTGTAGCGCTCTCGAGCGCAAGGGGCCGTTGTCGGATATGAAGCCGACCTTCGTATGTCTCTTCTCACGCACGGACGAAAGGCTGATGATGGCCGGACACCGCCGATGGAAGGGATCGAAGCTAATCTCGCCCACCACCTTTGACAAAGGCGAGCCGGCTCCAGGTCACACCCATCCGCTGATTTCCTCGTTGGGTGGATTCGGTCCGGACATTTAGCACAGTCCTGAAGCTATGGGCGCTTGCTAACCGAATGGTCTCTGTTGCCGAAACATCAAACATTCGGCGTCCTTCGGGGACTGGACCGTGACGTAAAGACATCACCACCATCGCACCTTCCCGCAGCAAGGAGCCGACGGTCGACATCGCCTGACAACGCTCGTCTTCGTCCAGATGCATCCAAACGGCGGAGAGCATCACCAAGTCGAATTCTCTTCGTCGCGAACGTACAGACATGAGATCCGGCAGACTGTCGTCCACCCATTCAATCCGGGAAGACGAATGCAGCCCGATTCCTGCGACGCGCAACGCGTCCACTGGTTCTACGGCCATCACTGTATGCCCCATAGCTCCTAACGCAGCTGCATCGGTTCCGATACCGGCGCCAACGTCAAGAATGTGGGCCGGGGGCATCGGCAAGAGATGCATGACGGGCCTGTGGCTGTTCTCAAATGAGATGTCCTGCCATTGATCGATGAGCGATTGAGCGTTCTCAGCGTAGCCTTCCGTCCCGCTTACGTTGATGGACACCACCGACTCCACATGTCGCGTTCTCGCAAAGTTGCCCGATTGTCGCCAATCTAGCCCGCGACGTCCAACGTCCGTTCGTGGCCGACGACTGCCTGACGGCAATTGAATGCGGTCGCCGACTGGACGAAACGTTAGGCTGCTGGCGCTATCTATTCTGTTGACGGCGCCAGTTCATCGAAGCCTGGGCGCGACAAGTGCAGCACTTCGTAGCGTTCGCCTGGGACAACTGCTTCTGGTGTGTCGGCCCAAACCGTGAAGGTGACACGCTCCCAGGAGCGCGGATCAATCGCACAGGCGCTGGCGATCACACTACTATGCCTTGCGATACGCTCGACTTCAGCGACCGCATCTCGCGCGGCCTGCGCGAGATCGGCTTCGCGAGGAACGACCACTCGCTCCCGCGTCGCCGCGCAAGGCAATACGCCGGACGCCGGTCCGCGCTGGCACAAGAGGCCCGACCATGTCAGCACGACGGGCCGTCCGAACGATTCGACGATGCCTTGGAAACCGCCTCCTTCCCACAGGAAACGGTTCATACCAACGGTGTCATTCCACAAGTAGAACGGCGAATACTGGTTGAGCGTCGCACCTGCCTTGTCGCGCTCGCGGATCAGGTAAGCCTTGAGACCAAGGCCAGCGAACGTGTCGGTCATGTGCCCGCGGTCCGCGACGCGATTTCGGATGATCTGCATATCGTAGTCGGCGGGCAAGGTGATTCATAATGCATCGCATACATGGTCGGGCTCCAGATTTTGCTACAACCAGGCGAGCGACATCCATTGCGAGGGTGCCGCCGCCCGCGATTGTCGCTGACCCTGAGCTGCCGTTCGGCCCAGTCTAGCTGCAACGGCTTCTTTGAAGCCAGAACGGCCGAAAGATCGATGAAAGCAGCAGGGCGACTTTCCGGCGAAGACGCTTTGGAGGGGGCAGACTAGGATGCGTTCCGGCAACGCCTCGCTCGGCGACACCACGCCTCGCAGACGAGGCCACAACCGGTTCTGCCCCCCGCAACCGAGGAGTTCCACGATGCCAGCTCATTCTCATTCGCTCAACTTAAACGATCGTGTCGCCTTGGTGACCGGCGGCTCGCGCGGAATCGGACGCGCCATTTCGATCGCGCTTGCCTCAGCCGGCGCAGCAGTCGCGGTCAACTATCGGCAACGCGAGAACGACGCGGCCGACGTCGTCGCGGAAATCGAACGCGCCGGAGGCCGCGCGATCGCGGTATGCGCCGACGTATCGGTCGGAGACGACGTCGAAGCGATGATCGCCGAGGTGGAAAACCGCCTCGGCCTGATCGACGTGCTCGTGAACAACGCGGGCACCGCGACGATCGTCGACATCGACGATCTCGCGGAAGCGGAGTTCGATCGAACGCTCGCCGTCAATCTGAAATCGGCGTTTCTCTGCACGCAGGCAGTGCTGCCCGGCATGCGCGCGAGGCGCTGGGGCCGCATCGTCAACGTCTCGTCGGCCGCCGCCCGCGGCCCCGGCTTGGTTGGCGTTCACTACAACGCATCGAAAGCCGGCCTCGAAGGCTTGACGCGCGGCTATGCGGCACGGCTCGCCCGCGAAGGGATCACCGTCAACGCCGTTGCACCGGGACCGATCGACACCGAAATGGCTGGACCGCTTAAGGCGTCCAATGTCGCAGAAAGGCTGCCCGTCGGGCGCTTGGGCGAAGCGAGCGAGGTCGCGGAGGTCGTGCTGATGGTCGTCGGCAACGCATTCATCACGGGCCAAACGATCCCCGTCAACGGAGGCGCAAGCTTCATATAGATCCTTGGCCGCATCGCGCGCGGGCAAGATCCGATGCGCGAGAGGCGTCCCGGTTAGGCGCGAGTAGGTCCGCTCGCACGCGCGGCACCGGAAAAACGGTAATGCATGATGGCGATTCGGCCGGTTCTGCACCCGCGTGTTGCCACTCTTGCAGGCCGGGCACGGTGGCACGGGCGTCGTCTCTCGCGAGTACAACTCGTCCCAGATTCCGGTTACGAACGTTGTCAACAACGGATCGTCCTCGTCGCTGTACGCGCGGCCCGCAGCATGCGTGACCGGTAGCGTCGCGTCGAACTCGGGGATCAACGTTTGCGTTGGACTGCACGCGGTCGAGCCGGTGGTCCTTGTGCTCCGTGTGCTTACGTTTATGCGTGCGCGTCATGTTCGCTGTTCAACGCAGCCGTTGGTGGCCGCGAAAGCTGAGGGTATCCGTATGTTGTTTCGTCTTCTCTGAGTCAGTCTAAAAGCGGGTGCCGGCGTGGCATCCGCCAAAGGCGCCGCCACTGGTTGCCGAGCCGCCGCAGCCGAACAGGGAACAGCCGCCGAGCAGCGACGACGCGGCGACAACCAGCGCGGCGACGATGAGTTTTCGTCGTTGCATGATTGCAATCAATGGTGAAGCGGGTTGGTCGCGAAAATCAGCTTGAGCGCAACATGCAGAAATCCCCACGCGAACAGGATCGCGGCCAGCGTATCATCCGCATGGCGCGTCATACCATGATCGGCACGGACCCCTTGCTCCGCCGGCGGTTACGCGCCAGACGGCGGCTTTCCCAGGCGCATTCCGGGCACCAGCTACCTCGCCAGACACTGTTGACCGAGGCGCGCCACAGGTGACCCTTGGCGCACTCCCAGTCGATCTTGCCGTGTGGTCCCGGGTAGACCGTCGACAGGCAGCGTCCGCCACGCGAATTCGCCACTTCCTGCATCTCTTCGATCGTGCGCGTTCTGGCCTTCACCGCGCAGCGGTGGCACCACTGGCCTTTCTTCACCCTGAACCACTGTGCTTTCCAGATGTGACCTTCGGCGCACTGCCACTCCAGCGGCGTTTCCTTGTCGACATATGCTGACAGGCACCGTCCACCCCGCTCGGCCGCAGCCCGTTCAAGAGCTTCCTGCGGGGGTTTGATACTCTGGTGATGGCAGCTCTGGCACCAGTCACCCGCCAGCACGCCCTCCAGGCTGGCGAGCCATGTATGACCGGCTGCACAACGCCAGCGCAGTTTTTTCCTAATGTTCTCGTATTGGGTCGACAGGCACTGGCCGTCCTTTGCCGCCGCGAGTGCACGCGCCTCCTCGAGCGAGTGAATCGTTGCGCGCTCATAGGCGCAAGCCTGGCACCAGCTACCCATGCGCAGCATGTGAATCAGCATCGGGAACCGGTGTCCCGCTGCGCACTCGAACTCGAGCGGCACCTTGTAGCCCTCATACGCGGCCGACATGCATTGCCCACCCCACGCACGCGCGAGTTTGCGGATCGCGGCGAAGGCCCGCTCACGATAGTCGGGCGCGCTGCTTCCGCCCGGTCCGGGCAGGCCGTCCCGTGCACGTTGTACGCGCTGTCTCGTGCCTGCGGGTACCCGCTCTGACCATACCGCCGTCGCGATCGGTCGGGTCCGCCGGGCTGTCGACTTCGCCGGACCTCCCGATCCGGTTTCGTGTTCACGGGCGAGCCGGATGTCAACATCCAGCTGCTCGAGTTCCTGCTGCAGTTCGCGAAGCGTCTTCATCGGGCCGCCCCGTCATGCAAACACGTTGGGCACAGACACTTCCGGACGTCGTGTCATTCCGGCTAGTCCTTCTGGCGATCACCGGATGCGACCAGTTCCTGATCCATCAGCGTGAGCTTCAGCGGGGCATCGGCAGACAGCTTCTTCTTTATGATCACGTATTTCCAGCCATCGCCATTGCCGGGATTGCGATAGAACGCGACGATCGCCACGTACTTCGTGTCTGCCTGCATGGGCTGAGACAGGCTGACCGACGCGCCAGGATTGACGACGGCTGCCATACTGGCCTGAAGGTCCTGCGCGAGTACGGTCCTGTCGTTCTTCAGCAGATCGTCGTAGGACACGCCGTCAAACAGCTTTCGATCCTTGAGCTGATAGACGCGGACCGCGAGTGACGTGGAACGGCCTGCGTCATCCGGATTCAACTCGGCACGCGCGGTCAGGTCGACGTCAAGCACCTTGACCTGCCTGAAAAACACCGAGTGATACGCGCTGGAAGTCGTATCAGATACGGACTGCCAGGCGCCGCATGCGGAAAGCAGCAGACCTGACGCGAGGGCGGCCACGGTTAAACGTAAAGGCATGATTTCTCCAGATTCAGGCGGCACGTGGAACCCGATGCGGGTTCGGTCCGGGCGTGGGAAAGACTTCGTAGACGCCGAGCGCAATGGTGATGATGCGTTCCTCATCAGACGGCAACACGACGGTCCATCCCAGCCGCGGTGCCGGGCCGGTCGCAGCCGTGCCGACCGACGGCGCGGGCGCGAGACGCGACGACACCTCCATGCGCAGGTGTACGTCGGCCTTCGTGCCCACATACAGGCGGATGAACGCCATCAGCTCGCGATGCAGCCATGCGCCGGGCAGCAGGTCGTGCGCCTGCTGTCCGTCCGAAGGGCGCAGCGTCACTCGCACGGCGCGGCTGCGATATTCGAGGCGGTTGCCGAGCACGTAGCCCCCGCCAAGTCCGCGGCGCTTGCTGTCTTCCTGAGCGCCGGCGAGCCTGCCTGACGACGTGAGGGGCTGCGGCTGTCCGGCACGCTTGACCGTCGGCCAGAACTCGTCGACACGCACCTCGACACCGGGCACCGCCAGCGCCACCACACCAGCGAGTCCCTCGGGCGTGCGCGTGCGCTGGACCAGCAGACCCAGCAGCGCGAGCACGCGTGAATCCGGCAGACCCGACCGGGCCGGCTTCTCGCCCCACCCGAAGCCGGCGAGGCACAGGAGGTTGCGCGACTGCGCATCGGTGCCGCCCGCCTGGAAACTCTCCGGGTAGCGGTACTTCTTCCAGGCGCGGTACAGCAGCGCCACGTAGCGGTGGTTGAACTGGTCGAGAAACGCTTCGACGGCTTCATGTCCTTCCTCGCGCAGGACGATCTCATCGATCATGTGCGATGGCACCGCGGCGTCGACGCCATACAGGCCCAGGAAGGTCGTGCGCACGGTCGGCGGCGCATCGGGACGCTCGTCACTAAGTTCCACCGCGGCGATCTCACCGGCCGGGAACCCCAGCCGCGGCCTCGGCCGGAACCTCACCGGCTCGTGCTCCGGCGTGTCTCGCGTGCCGAAGCCCGGTTGATCGGGTACACGCACTTCGAGCAGCCTGCATAGCTGCATGAAATTCATCTTCGGCGCGCGCGCAAGCAACGACGCCACGAGCGGTTCAAGATTCGGCAACTCGCGTGGTTTCATAGGGGAGCGCGCTGCGCCTTGCTGCGCGGCCATTCGGTACGGGTTTGCGAAGGCAGGCTCACGATGGCGAGCTTCGTGAACAGGTTGATCTCCGCATACAGCCCGAAGAAACGGTGCAGCAGTTCGCCGAACAGCATCACGTCGCCCTCGCCCGCGAACGCGTGCGAATCGAGCGTGACTTCGATCAGTACGCCCCGCTCGACCGAGCCGCCCGACACCTCCTCGAGCAGTTCCTCCGACACATGCAGGATGCCGGCGAGGCGTCGGCGGTTCAGCTCGTCGTTGGTCCAGTCGTAGAGCGCCAGTGCGCCCCGCAGCACTTCCGCGTCCATCATCGACAGGAAGTTCGGCGCGAGGTGCGACAGCACTCTCCACTGGAATCGATCGCCGGTCGGCGGATAGAGCGGCAACGTCGGCGCCACCAGGTTGCGTACACCCGCGACATTGGGCGTGCTTGCGGCCAGTTCGTCAATGCTGGCCTCGCGCAGACCCTTGCGCGGCAGCATGCCGTTCGTGCCGGTTACGCGCAGCGATACGCTCTCCTCGGGCAGATCCTCCATCGTCTCCCACGCGTGGCCGCCGAGGATCACCCACGTTTCATGCAGACCGGTCACGCCTGGCCGCACGCGGGTGTGGAAATACCGTTCGGGCGCTTCATGGCGCAGCATGCCGCCGCGATGCCGGAAGGTGGCGAACGGCACATACTCGTAACGCTCAGCCGTCACATGGTCGAATGATTCGATCGCGTCGACCGAATAGGTTTCGACATGTTCGCCCTGGTGCCCGGCCGGGACGACCCGGTATTCGGTCTCGTGGTGATCGATCACGATCGGCGCGGCATCAAGCTCGAACAGATTGATGACCGGCGTGCAGAAGAGCCGCACGTTCTCCGCGCTGAAACGCTGGTCGGACGGATACGCCCGCTTGAGCACGATCTCCAGTTCGAAGCGCGTTGTGCTCGCCGGCAGCTTCGTAACATCGAGTCCGCACAGGTCGACAAAGAGGAATTTCTCGCGGAACGTGAAATATTCGAGGAGCAGCTGGTAGCCGGAAAACGACGCCTCGGCTTTTGGCCATAACCGCTCTTCGGTTGAGAAGCCCGCCGGTTCGATCGTGACGCCAGCCAGCGGCAGCACCTCGCCATCACGCACTTCGGGGATCCGCCATGCAACCGAATCAACCTGGCGGGTCAGCGCCAGATGCATCGCGAATGCGGTCGGCAGATCGGCGTTCAGATACAGGCGCACACGGGACAGGTCCGTCGCTTCGCGTCGCGCAGACTGGTCCAGATGGAATCCGAGGCGGATCACCGAGCGGCCGTCATGTCGCACGGTAGGGCCCGCATGCGTGAGGCGCAGCGGCTGCAACGTCACCTCCTGCGTGGTCCGGTAGAGGCACTGCACAGTCCTGGGCGTGGTGCCCTCGGCGCCCGCTGCCGGCGGCACGGCGATGGATGCGGAACGCACCGGCACGCCGGCAGGCACGTTTTCCGTCTTCTGCAGTGTCTCGGCAAGCGGGATCAGCTCGACGACCGACAGCGACGGCATCATGCGCAGGTAGTGTGGCCACAGCAGGCTCACGAGACCTTCCGTCAGTTCGGGCAGTTCGTCGTCGAGCTTCTGCTGCAGGCGCCCCGTCAGGAACGCGAAGCCTTCGTGCAGGCGCTCGACATAAGGATCGCGCTCGCCCACGCGATCGAGGTTGAGCATGCGCGCCCGGTCGGGATGCGCTTTCGCGAACTCCTTGCCGGACTCGCGCAGATAGCGCATCTCGGCTTCGTAGTAGCGCAGGATCGGATCTTCGTTTTCCATGGTGTTCTCTTATTTTCGTTCTCTTATGACAGCGTCAGCGCACGGGACGGGTCGAGCACAGTCAGCTCGTCGCGCAACTGACCGATGCGGTGCGCGAGCGCCGGCTTGTCCGCGTCCTTGCGGCTGCTTGCCGCTTTCAGCGCACGCATCAACTGGTGCTTGACCTCGAAGATGAGCGCCGGCTCCCAGCGCATCAGCGGCAACGAGCGGGCAGCAGCATCGAGTTCGGTCAGCAGCGCCATCGCCGTATCGGCGCGGCCCGCATGATCGGCGAGTCGCGCCATCACGAGCCGCTGCAGGTAGCGCTGGCGTTCCGTCCGGATGCCGGGCAGTGCGTCGAGCCATGCGAAGGCTGCCTCGATACCGTCGCCGGCCACCATGTCGCGCGCCTGCGCTTCGATCTCGGGCCAGTCACCGGCGGCGCCGTCGTCGCTGTCAGCGGATACGGACAGTGGTGCAACGCTTTCGCCCGCCTCAAGGTCGCGCACGACAGCGTGCCGCGCGATCCATTCGAGCGTCGCATCGTCGGCGAATGGCGTGCCGTCGTTGAACGCGAGCCGCTCGATACCGGGCAACCTTTCGAGGAACAGCGCGAAGTCGGCGCGCAGCAGTTCCCGCCACGTGCTGTAGGGCGCACCGACGTGGTCGAGCGCGACGTGCTGGAAGTACTGCAGGTCGAACCAGAGGTGGTTCACGCCCTCCATGTACGCCCCTTCGACGCGTTCCAGCAGTTCGTGCCACTGCTTCTGCAGCACGAGCCGTTTCATCTGCTGGCGAAGCTCGCCGCGCGGCGGCACAAGGCGTGTACGTGCGCTCGCATCCGCTGGCGGCACCTCGTGGAGTGTGTCCCAGCGGATGCTGCGTACGAGCCGCACGGACGGCAGGTAGCCGTTTTCCTGATCACGCAGCCACGTTGCCATCGTGCGCGCCTGGTCAAGCAGATCGCGTGTGGAGCCGATCGCGCTGGATGTTGAAGGGGAACCTGCCACAGCGGAGGGCGCGGTCGAGTCGGGTTCCGCGCTGCGTGCCGGATCGTCGCTGCGCTCGAAACGGGACACGAGGGGGCGCAGGTTCGGACGGGCCGCTTCCGGCCACACCCCGGTGCGCGTCACAAGCAGATCGAGCGCGGCGATCGCACGTTCGAGATCGGCTGGCGCGAACTCGCCGCGGCTCTCCAGCAGATCGATCATGCGGGTGGTGGCCAGCATATCGAGCGCGCCCTTCTTCGCCT
Organism: Paraburkholderia sp. 31.1; assembly: GCF_014397645.1. Taxonomy (NCBI): domain Bacteria; kingdom Pseudomonadati; phylum Pseudomonadota; class Betaproteobacteria; order Burkholderiales; family Burkholderiaceae; genus Paraburkholderia; species Paraburkholderia sp. 31.1. The sequence continues at coordinate 110,297 of NZ_VZQN01000014.1, read as the reverse complement.
CGGCGCGTGCGGGCAGCAGCGCCTCGCCGAACCGCTCCACCAGCGCGGCCGCAAGCTCCAGACCGTCCGCGAAGCCAGCCGTCCCATCCTGGCGCAGTCGCGCGAACGCGTAATACCCCACCACCCGCAGATCCTTGCCGGTTTCCTTCGTGAGCTGCTCGCAGGAGCGCACGATCAGGCCGTCATCAATGCCGGAGAGCCTGTTCGCCTCGTCCTTCAGTTCGAAGAACGCATCCTCGTAGCCCGGATCGCGGCCCACACCGTGGTCGCCTGGTAACGGGTGCAGCCACGCGTCCCACGCATCGAGACGCGCGCGCACCAGTTGCTCCGCATCACGCGAAGGGAACAGGGTTTTGAGCAGACCGGAGAGCATTTATTCGACCTCCGGCATCGCGCCATGCGGCAGCGGCATCGCCGCGTGTTTCGCTGCTGCAATCGCTGACGGCGGCAGTGGCGGCGGATTGACGGCCGAGAGCTTCGGTCCGCCTTTCGCCGTGCTGGTCACGAAGATCCGCGGCGGCAGCGTGAAGTGGCGTAGTTCGAGCACGTCGAGCGGCCCCGCTCCAGCCTCGCTGCGAAGCTGTACACGCAGCGGAATGCCCTGGCTCTGGTCCGGCGTCCATGTCAACAGATAGCGCGCGCTGTCCTGCGGCGACACCTTCGCGTGCTCAAGCAGCCGGATCAGCCCGAACCTGCCCTGGGCGTCGAGCCCCGAGCGCAACCCGCCCTGCTCGGTCTGCCACTCGATATGCGAGAGATTCTCCAGCGAGTCGCCGGGCCAGATAAACGGCGTCCACTCTTCCTTCTGGTTGAAGTAGTGCAACTCGCGGCCCGACAGCACGAACTTCATGTCGGTCACGCCTGGTGTGGGTACCGCGCGTAGCTCATAGCGCACATGCGCGTCGCCGGATGGAAACAGCACGGTCGCCACGCGGGTGAGCCTGTTCAGGTCCGCGAGGAAGCCCGGATCGAGTGTGAGCGCGCCGTGGTTTGCTCCTTGGGCCGCCACCCATCGGTCGCCCTGACGCTCGACGATACCGGCCAGTTGCGTCGTGACGAACCCGGTGATGACGCCGCTGTCCGGACGCATGAAGCGCGCCATCTCCGGCAGCGAGGCATCGTTGTCGGAGTCGGCGAACGGATAGCGGCCGCCGAACGTCCGGTTCCAGTCCGCGACAATCGCCGTGCGCCAGATGTCGTTCAGGCTCGCCGCGGCCGGCTGTACCACGACCTGCCAGGTCTGGTCGAGCGGTGCCTGAAAGAGATTGCCGAAGCCTGCCCATTGCTCGCCGAGGCTCGCAGCCAGACGGCTCGCGTAATCCCGGCTGTCGGCGATATCAGACGTCTTGCCCTGCAGCACGGATTGTGCGGCCGCGCGGGCCATCGCGTCCGCGTCGGCACTGTCGACCATCTGCTGCGCCTTCAGCCGCATCGCGCTCACCCGTTCGAGATAACGCGCGAGGCTCAGGTCGCCCGTGGCCGCCAGCTGCGTGGCGGCCTTCGTGTTTGCGGGCGCGCCCGAAGCCAGGGAAGCCAGGTCGCTGCCCGTCAGGCGCAGGACCGGTCCGAAGGCCGCGGCCAGCGGTGCCAGTTGCGGCTGCGTCTGCTTCGACGGATCTTTCTCGTCGGCGCCGACAAGCTGCTGCGCCTTGCTGATCAGCGTATCGGACAGCGATTGCGTCGCGGTGCCCGCGCCTGCCTGATAAACCACTGCGTTCATCAGGGCAACAAGCGGCGAGCGCTGCGGATCGCTAAGCAGCGTCAGCTGGTCAACCGTGCCTGACAACGTCGGGGCGGGTTGCCAGCGCAGGCTGTTGAGAAACAGCTCCCAGCCCCGCGCGTAGTCGTCAAAATAGCGCTGACGCAGTTCGGCTTTCAGCGAGCCGGTCGACGGCGCGCTCGCGTGGACGTCTGAGAGCACCCAGTCGCCGGTCACGTTGCGCTGCTCGCTCGCGTCGTCGATGGCTTTCGAGATCCGCTCGTCCCACGCAGTGCGCGTGAACACGCCCGGTACGGTCACCGCGGTATTGAAAAGCCCCTTGCTGCTCGTATCGCCGAGCAGCGTCGCGAGCGACACAGGCGGATATTTCGGCTTCGCGTCGTCGAGGATCTGCTGGTAGATCGCGTCAGTCGAGTTCTGGATGCCGCGCACGCCGATGATGGTCTGACGCGCCGTGGCCACCAGTGCGCCATCCGGAACGATCGCGAGCGACGAGTCCCCGGCGGATCCACGGCGCCCCAGGTGACTCGCAAAGAACGCGATTGCATGCTGGCGCAGGTCTTCCCACGTGCCGGACGTGAGCTGGGAATTGGCCGGGCGCGCTGGCACGGCCGTGGCGATCAGTTGGGGCGTCAGGAATGCGGCAACCGCGCGGTCCGGCCTCGCGAGCATCAGGTAGGTCTTGAGTGTGTCGTAGGCGGCCTGGACCTGCGCGTTGCCGCCGCTGGCGATTTCCGCATCCGAGAGCGAGGCGAGCTGGTGCAGGCGCTCCTCCAGTTTCAGACGGATCGGTGCGACGAGGATGCGGCTGACGGCGTTTTCGTAGCCGGGCCAGGCGGCGGTCAACAGCACGCTGTCCCGGTTCAGGCCAAAGCGTGTGGTCCACGGTGCGCCGTCGCGCTGACGGACTTCGAGGGTGTCGATCTGCTTGTCAAGGCTGTCGAGTGCGAGTGCCCCCTGCGTGCGGTCCTGCGTCGTCGACAGTTTCGCGAGCGTGTCAGTGGCCGTCTGGATCGTCGTGCGGTTCATCATGCCCGACAGCAGCGTGCCGGCGACCCAGCATCCAATGAGCGCCGTCGTCATCCACGCGGCCGTGGTCGACAGTGAGAAGCCAACACGGCGGCCGTGAATCTTGCGGCTGTGGTCGGCGACCGTTTGCCAGATCGTCCTTTGCTGCGGCGGTAGGGAGTCACCGTCTTCAGCGTCAGGAGCTGGAACGGGTGCGGTTGCCTCCCGCTCCTTGAACAGCGGAGCAAACAGCAGCCCGTGGACCGCATTGCGCCAAAGGCGTGACGCCCTGGTCTGCATCACAAGGTCCGACAATGCTGCGCGAAGTTCCGAAATGTGTCGCGACAGCTCGGCCGGGTACCGGTCGTTCGGGTCCTGCGTGAGGCGCACGACTCCAGCGTCGGCAAGATTTTCAGAGAGTCCGCGCAGCGACGCTTCGACCTCGTCGGGACGCGTGCGCTCATTCGCCCAGGTGAAACCGATCGCCTCGTCTGGTCCGGACTGTTCGCCACCAAAGTCGGTGACGTTCAGCAGGTACGCGGGCGCAGCCCAGCGCAGCGCGCGGGCGTGACGTGCGAGCCGCTGGGCAATGCCCTCCGCGTCGAACGGCGTATTCGCTGAACCGCGGTTTCGCGTCAGGGCTACGATTGCATCGACCGGGCGTCTCCGACGCAGACGACGGATCTGGTCAAGCCATTCGATATCGAGCTTGTCGGTGGTCTGCTTCGCATAGAGCAGCACGGTATCGCCAGTAATCGCGTACCCGGCGTCGGCAAGCCCCGGCGCAAGACGCTTGACGAGCGGCGCGTCGCCAGCGACGACAACCCAGCGGTCGCGGTAACGCCAGTTCCACCCGTGGCGGCCGCGAAGCAATTCGCGCAGTGACTCGGCGCGCGAGCGTTCGGCTTCAGTCCCAGCTTCAACTGACGCCGATTTTGAACCGAACTGCCTTGCGACCCAGTAACGAATCCGCCGGGCCGCAGTCGCGGGTCGTGACGAGGCGTCGTAGCTGAGCCAGACGAACAGCACGACGAAAACGAGGCATAACACAACGATCCATTCGGCTCGCCTTTCGGCCGCGTGGATGCCGAACCAGTCGCTTCCCTTGAACCAGATCAGGAGTCCAGGCAAGACCACCAGCAAGACAATGCTCAGGATGTCGATCCGAAATTTGCGAAGCATGAACGATTAATGAAATTGAGGTGGAGTCCGATCGGAATAGACGAATGTATCGTCGCGTACCTGGTGAGCCGCACAGACATGGGCCCAACAATGCAAAGCCATTCCGCCGCTTGCATTGCCCCTATGCGTCGACATAGGACGTGTATTGGGAGGGAATCAGTCGTGGACTGGGCTCGCATTTGCAGACACACAGATCGTCACTCAGTGCTCCCTCCCTGCCATCCGGTCCCTTCATCGATCGGCGTGGACCGTCGCACACGATATGACCAACTGATTGACACTTCGGGCACCAGACGTCGTCACCTTCGTAGGCTTGCTCCTGATCGCCAATCCTGTCGAGCGGATCCCCTCCGGTAACCGTGCCATCTTCTGTTGTTTTGTCACCCTTAAAAATGTCGTAGCGTCTTACCATGATCAGATTTCCCTTTTTCGTTGTTTCCATCCGCTACGGGCGGATAGGCAGAATGGTCCTTCTTTCGGCGCCTTTGCCGCATCGCACTCATGAGATACGAACGACACAGAGTCGTGAACCATTCACTGAGCCGGTAACGGTCAGTTGCGGGGCATTTTCGACGGAAGCGGCCTTCGATGCGCAGGCTACAGCGAACCACGGTGCGGCGTCGCCCGCGAGACCAACCATGTAGTCAATATTTGTCGGCTTTACGGCAATGCCAACCTTGACCCACGCTTTGGTTGCCGTTCCAGCAGTACCCGCATCAAGCCCTGTCTGCCAGACGCGCTTGACTTCCGTCGGCGATACGCGCCCCCATCGCAGGGCATTGGTCAGGGCAACATCGATCGACGGATCGTCCGTCCGCGTCGGTCGATGCAATTGAGCGACAGGCGTGAGACGGAACTGCCTGGTCAGTGACTGTGGTGCCAGCAAGATTGCAATCGCGGCTTCCGAGCTGCCAGCGGGGGGAGCATTTTCGAGAAGCGGATATAGGCGAACAAACACGACAAGTCGTGCTTCCTGATCCTGGCGCTTGCTGATGCGATCAAGCCACGCGTCGAGCCACATCATGTCCATCGCACCGGTCACAATGGAAGTTCGTGCCGAACGCAACTTGCGGTCCGCCCACAATCTGTTCCAGCACTGAAGTGATTCATCCCCCATAGCAGTGTCGGAGAGCACAAGTTGTGTAGAAAGCTTCAGGTCATCCGGCAAGCGTCCAACAGCTTCAGCGACATCGTTCAGCAATTCACCGAACACCCAACGAAGCACATCGCGTTGCCGAATATTGTCATTTGTGTGTTTGTTTCCACGCTCGTCGCTATCCGGGTGAGTGAACCAGCGAGCGCTGACAGGCGGAGTGTCCGGAGCGGGCACAACCTGCGGTTCCAGCTTGAGCGAACCAGAAAGCAGACCGCCCAACTCATTCTCTTCGCTATCGTTTGAAAACCGGTAGGCCGATGCGAGGATGTCCACGGGAATACTGGCCCGGTCAAAAATGTCCTTTTCGTATTGCTCACACGCGTCGTTCCACGCGATGGCGTCGAGGCGGCGTCCCTCGTACATGCTGTATCGGCGCAGTACAACGAAGGTCGCAACCCCGATTGGATAGACGATCAGACAGGTCCAGAACCAGGGCGTTTGTGTAGGCTCTCCTTTGGGCCACAAGAGCAGAACAGCGAAAATTCCGGCAATCACAATGACAAAGAACACGGCCGTCCAGAGAAGCCGCGATGGCGGGTTATCTGGCACGGGCTGCTTCGGCGGCAGTTTCGAAAAGTCGACTGGCATCCGCGGCTTCCTTCAGAACCCGTTCGGGCGCGGGCGCAGCGTGCGGGACACGGTGTCCCACAAGGCGATGGCCTCACCTTCGCTCAAGGATGCAGACTTGATATCCCACGCCTTCATGAATGCATTGGGAGAACCGGTGGACATATCCAGCGTCACCAGCGGAGACTGGGCATTGCTGGTCGTCGAGTTTGCTTCCAATGTAAATATATTGCCCAATACTTTCGGAGAGGTTCTTCCCGCCATCAGCCACTCTTCAGCGGCCAGTTCGTTAAGAGGTACCGCACCTTTCCGTATGGTCCGCCCTCCGTCTAGGGATTTCAGGCTTGCGTTTATCTGGTCACCACGCTGCAACAGCGTAGTCGTTTCCCGAATACCGGAATCGCTTTCGAAGCCGATGTACACGTCTCGATTGTCGTGAAGGACAAACTGGAACCCCGCGTCCTCGTGATCACCAGCTTCTCCCGGCAGAAAGCCTCCCTGAAAACAGAGACCGGGGACCGAAGGAACTTCGTCCTCGGGGCGTCCGCGCAACTTTGCGATCATCTCGAAAACAATGCGAGTTTTTTCCGGGACATCATTCTTTACATCCAACGCTTGAATAGAAGGTCGACTGGTCCTGTCCGGATGAAGGAAGTCACTCCCCTCTATCCCGAGTTTGATGCGATATCCCTGATCCCATTTGTACCCTTCAATGAGGCGATTAGCTGGATCATCATGCACGTGGCCACGATAGACAAAGTAATGAGTGTCGGGGCCTTGCACTTGATCATCTGCGTACAGGAACGGATAGGGGTCAACGCTCTTCGTTCCTCTTAGTTCCGCCTGACGTTTTGCAACTTCCTGCAGATACGCTTCGCGCGACATCGCCACCGATTCGATTTTTACACCTTGAACCGTGGCATCTCCTGACACCAACGCGTCGGCGGGCATATCAATCAGGTATCGGCCGACGCAACGCGGTTTCAGGTTTGCTGTCAGTTCACTCACGGTCTGTTTCTCCTGTTCGGTCAAATGTGCTGGGTGACGTCCGCACGCAGTCAATATCAGCAATGGAAACAACAATAGCCATACGCGCAGACGATGTCTCATTGCTTGTATTCCAGCGATGTCCCCTTGACGTTCATGACGATCCGGGTGATTGCCCACAACGCGAAGAGTTGTTGCGGCTTTTCCTTGTATGCTCCCTCATGATCGACCTTAGGGTAAGGCACACAGGCCTTTACACCCGGCTGCTGAGATGGCGCGCGCCCCGAGCGCATTGGCACAGTGCCGTCGCCATGCTCCGATGCGTCCTGCAAAACGAACTCCTCGCGCGTGTGCCACGGGTTGACGCGGTTATCGAAAGTCTGCGTTCCGGTACCCGAATCCTGTATTGGCTGCTTGTCCATCAGACCACTTAACGGCGATTGATCCGGCGTGGCGACGAGACCACCGGGAGAGATCGTTCTCTTCCACACCACATCACCCCAAGTCTTATGCTGCTCATCATCACCATAAAACGCGTATGTCGTGCTGTGAAACTTTCCACGCATGGCCTCGTGGAACGGTTGTACTTCGTTATTGATTAAGCCCGCGAAACTCATCCAGTCAGCGTCAATGCCTTTCTTTGCCGGATCCAACGGGTTGATCAGCTTGTCGTTGACCGGCGCCCACCATTTTCCGCGCTGCAGGTATATTTCCGCGTATGGATCTGCCAATGGTTTCGAGACAAGACTGCCGCCGTCCTTAATCTTCAACCAGCCCATCCCGTATTCCACGCTCGGCAGAAGCTGGAGCGCTCCGGGCGCCTGAGCAAATACAGCGGTCATCGTCGCAGCATCCGGCCCGAGCGCCAATCCGACCGCCCCTTCGGTGCCGGCCTTAACCCGCTTATATGCGGTGGCAGATCCGGTCGTCGGCATCACGCCGTGGACGATCCCTAACACGCTATCGCGATGTCCATCCACCTCTGAGTAATAGCGCGCGACGAGTCCGCCCATCGAGTGAGTGACGAGAATGACCTTATCGCAGGTCTTCCTGAGCTTCGTGTAGTGATCCTTGAATTCCTTGATCTTGTCCGCGAGGTGTTTGGCTGAATCGGCGTTAGACTGAAGCCAGTTGTACCCCACCGCGTGAACGGGAAGTTGATATCTATACGACAGGTCCACTTCGTCGTGCAAAAGCACGCTCACGCCAGGCGCTGTGGCTACGAGTTTGTGCATCAGTTGCGCCCGAAGGCCGGTCTTGCACTCGCTGGCGTCGTTGAGCGCATTTTCCAGCATGGGCAGAAACTTGCCATAGCTCCTGTTTCCAACCGTCCCCCAGCCCCGTCGGCGCAGCTCCGTTTCACTTTGCGCAGTCCCCGACGGGATCTTTCCGTCCTCGTACACGACCGTATTCTTCGGATCGAGTTTCTTCTTGCGGATCTCCGGGCCGCGCCACATCCATGAGCCCGCAACACTGGCTGCGCTATCTACGAGCCAGACAGGATTGTCTTTGTCCGTCCCGCTGACCGCTTTCAGATTGGTGCCCATGATCCCCGGCACAAAGATTACCGGGATGATCCGGTCAGGCACCATGTAGCACACCGCCGTGCTGTCGTCTGGCGCAGAAGTAACGGATGTATAGTGCGCGGATCCATCGTCAGCGATCGTGGCGGAAATAATACGTTCATTAGTGGCCATCTAGTGAGGCTCCCAGGTAGAGTCGATTTCTGGCTTGCATCATCTCGAACCGGCTTCCATCATGCCGACGATTCTCCGTCGATCCGCAGACGGACGTTTTCGGCGAACATCGCTTGTTGCAGGCTGGTTTTACCCGCTGTGTTCGTGGCCCCGGAAATCACACTCCCGTCTTCACGGATGATCGAAAATTTGCGGTTCTTCACGGGCTCATCGCTGAATGGCCACTTCAAGGTGAACTCCTCGTCGTATGGGGCGTGTTTCCACGAGTTGACCGTCTCTGCGAGTGAGCTTGGCCCCTGCCGGCTGAATGCCGCCGACTTGATCGTTCGGTTCCCTTGGTGCCATCCTCAATTCCAGTTGACGACAGCCGGATATAGGATCCGCCGCACTTGAGGAGGAGTTTGTAAAACCGCGAAGATGCCCGCGATCACAATCACAAAGAACACGACCGTCCAGAGCCACCGCGAGGGCGGGTTATCTGGCACGGGCTGCTTCGGCGGCAGTTTCGAAAAGTCGACTGGCATCCGCGGCTTCCTTCAGAACCCGTTCGGGCGCGGGCGCAGCGTGCGGGACACGGCGTCCCACAAGGCAATGGCCTCGCCTTCCGTGAGTGAAGCCTTTTTCAGGTCGTCTGCCGTAAAGGCATTGAAGCCTCCATTCTTCATATCCAGCACCAGATACGGCGTCAGGGCACCGCTGATCGTAGTATTAGCCTCCAGCGTGAACAAATGCCCGGGAATCCTGGCCTCCGTTGTGGCAGAGGCCAGCAACTCGTCAGCCTTGATGTCGCCGATGGATACCGGGGCGGCCCGGATAATGCGACCGTTAGCGTCCTTCATGTCTATTTTTATCTGCGGCAGGCGATTTGGGAGGGTGTCTTTCTGTGGATCCCGCAAGTCAGTGTTGGATTGCAGATCAAAAGACACGTCAGGCTGGTTCTTCAGCGCGAAGAGGACACTAACCTCTTCGCCAGTCGCGGCCTTGCGCGGCAAAAAGCCATCCCGAAAGCACACACCAGGTTCGGTGGGAATCTCATGCTCCGGGCGGCCTCGAACATTCGCAGCCAGGCTGAGAACCAGACGGGTTTTCTCAGGAACGTCGTTCACCTTCCAGTCCTTCACTTCGTACGGCGTACCCTTCATTCTAACTTCGAATTCCGAATGAATTGAATCGGTGGCTTCGATACGAAGCTTGATCCGGTATCCGGCGTCCCATTTGTACGCTTCGATAGCACGGCCCAGATCAGCGGTATCTTCAAGATCACTCAACGTCACGAAGTAGCGGCTCTGCGGCGTGTTGGGCACCTGTCCATAGTCGTATAAAACGCGATAGCCGTGCGTATTCTTTGTAGCCTTCAGACTCGCCTCATAGGCGGTCAATTCCCGAGTGAACTCGTCGGCCGACATGCGCTTCGTCTCGACGGTGACCCCCTGAATGCGCGTGGTACCTATCGATAGCGCGTCGTCCGGTACATCAATCAGGTAACGCCCCACGCAGCGGGGTTTCAAATCCGAGGTTAACTCGTTCACAGTAGTTTTCTCCTGTTCGGTCAGCGGGAGGGGATGTTTGCTACAGGCGGCAGTGAGCGTCATCACCAGCACGATCAAGGTGTGATGACGAAGATTCATGCCTTCTTGTATTCCAGCGTTGTGCCCGCGACGTTCTGCAAGACTTTCACAATTCCCCACAGGGCAAATTTCTGTTGGGGGAGTTTGGTGTACGCCGCACCGTGGTCGACGTCCTTGTAGCCGACAGCCGCCTGTGCGTATGGGGCTGGAGCACTACCTGAACGGATTGGCACCGTGCCGTCGCCATTTTCTCCCGCAGCCTGCAGTTCGAAGGTCTTGTGAACGTCCACCGGACCGAGATTGCCAGCCAGAACATCGATCCTGCCCATCAGGTTATTTGCATTGACCGGTTTGTTCTGGACGTCATACGCATCACTGTTCCAGAAGGACGATGCTTGCGTGCGTTTCCACACGACGTCGCCCCACGTTTTATGTTCCTTGTCGTCCCCCCAAAACGCGTAGGTGTGCGGGTGGTATTTCCCACTGATCGCTTGATGAAATTGGCGGACATCTTTGGCGATCAAATCCTTGAAGTTCGCCCAGTTCTGGTCCGAAGTGGACTTCGTTTCAGGGTCGAGCAGGTCCTCGTCAATGAGGCCCCACCACGCTCCACGCTTTGTGTATATGTCATCGTATGGATTGCCCTTAAGCGGTAAAGAGATCAAGCGCTCGCCGTCCCTGATTTTTAGCCACCCTGGTCCGTATTCTGGACTTGGCAGCAACTGAAGCGGACCGGCAGACTGGGCAAACACGGGCATCACCTTGCTTGACATGTTGCCCAGCACGAGACTTGTCCCGTAACTTATGAGGTTCCCCCCTGGTTCAGTGCCTGCCTTCACGCGTCGATATGCCGTGGCCGATCCTGTCGCAGGCATCACCCCATGTACGATACCGAGAATCTTGTCGCGATAGCCATCCAGAACCTCAGCGCAGTATCGGGAAACCAGCCCGCCCATCGAATGCGTCACCAGTATGACTTTTTCACATTTGTATTTGCGTTTGCGGTAGCCGTCGATGATCGAGTCAATCTGATCGGCAAGCCATTGAGCTGACTCGGCATTCGACTGGAGCCAGTTGTATCCCACGGCGTGGACGGGGAGGTAATATTTGTAGGACAGGTCGACTTCTGAGCCCGAAAGCTTGGCGAGGTTCGGCGCGACGAGTTCCTGCTCCAGTTGGGCGCGCAAACCGTTGTTGCCGTAATCCGTGGCCGGATTGCAATCGTTCAGCGCGTTTTCCAGCCAGACCAGGAAATCGCCATAGAACATCTTCGAGACGGTGCCCCAGCCGCGCCCACGCAGTTCTGCCTCAGAAAGGACCGTTCCAGTCGGAATCGAACCTTGGTCTGACACCTTGGTGCGCGACGGATCCAGCGTGTTCTTCCTGTAGGTAGGAGTTTTAATTGCCCATTTTGCGAGCGTCTTCGAACTGTCAACGAGCCAGACTGGATTGTCCTTGAGATCGGCGAGATTGGTGCCCATTACCCCCGGCACGACTATGACAGGGATCGCCCGCTTCGGAACCATATAGCACACCGCAGTGCTGTCGTCGGGTGCCGACGTCACTGAGGAAAAATGAACGGATCCGTCTTCTGCGATTTTGGGTTGAATGACACGTTCAGTAGCAGCCATCTAATTCGAGACTCCGATCTAGTTTGATATGTAAGCAACAAAGCGACGCAAAACCACGCTCAGGTTGCAGGATCCGAGTCGATTCGAAGCCGAACTCCTTCAGCAAAAATGGCCCTCTGGAGACCAGTTTTCCCTGCAGCGTCAGTCATGCCTCGGATCACACTACCGTCGTCGCGAATGATAGAAAACGCCTGGCTTCGAACTGGCTCGTTGCTACGTGGCCACTTCAGGGTGAACTCCTCGTCGTATGGGGCGTGTTTCCAGGCGTTGACCGTCTCTGCGAGTGAGCTTGGCCCCTGCCGGCTGAATGCCGCCGACTTGATCGTTCGGTTCCCTTTGGTGCCATCCTCAATGCCAGTCGACGACAGCCGGATATAGGATCCGCCGCACTTGAGGAGCAGTTCTTCCTTGGCCTCGATTATTACTTGGCCGTTAGCGCTGGTGATTCGCATGTTCTTGTCGGAGAGCAGGTTCATATCGTCGCTCTGCGCCTGAATCTCGACCTTCCCCTTCGCTGCAAAGAGCTTCAATCCGAGCTTCTGGGCGAAGATAGATACCAGTTCACCGGCAGCAACCGTGAAGCGCTTCATCACACCTATATCAGCATTGCCTCCCGCCGTTGCGATCAGATTTTTTTCTGCGCTTAACTGGAGTCCATCACCGGACACCAGACCGATTCCGTCCGGTGCAGTTGCCAGAATGCCGGCCTTTTTGAGATCTCGCAGTGTATCGTCGAGCAACGCACGCTGCTGCTGGTAGTCAGCAGCGACAGCCTGCGCAGCGCTGGCTGCGTCGGCCAGGCCCTTCATCAGTTGCAAGGCCTGGTCGAGTAAGCCTTGCGCACCCTGCATGCCGAGCTGTTGTCCGTTGGCTGCGGGTTGAGCCTCTGCGGACACGAGCACGCCCTTAGCACCCCGAACAGCAACACGTCCGTCAGTGCGCAACTCTGCGCCCTGCCCCCGTTCCTTACTATCCGCGTCGACCATGTGGCCAAGGTTCAGCTCACTGGTCTGGTACGGCGTCGTCAGGTGGCTATGCTCGACACCTTCCTTGTCCTCGATTCGCCACTCCGTACCGCCTGCGGTACGAACGATGTTCCGGGTGTTGTTGAGGTTATTGACGAGGTCGGGATGCAGACTGTCGTGCATCGAACCAATGATGACGGGACGATTTGGATCCCCCGCCGTATGGATGATGGCGACCTCCGCCCCATCGATCAGCGGAAAATGGTGGCCGTAATTGTCGCCGCTGTATGGCTTCGCGAGGCGCACCGGCCGGCTGGTGCCACCCGGGCTCCACTCGTCGAGATCGAACGGCAGCTTGATCACGTACCAGCCCTGCTCGGTCAGGTACGCGTATTTGTATCCGCCCGGCGACGTAATACGCGCCGGCAGGATACCGTCGATCACCGGTCTTTTGATCGTATCGAGCGACGTGCGCCACACCCGGTCGGCCGGGATCGCCGTGAGCGTATTGGTGTAGGACTGGCTGCGGCCACCGCTGGATTCCACCGACGTGATAAAAAGCCCATGCGGCGCATCGACCGGATTCTGGTCGAGCCGTACGACCTCGCCAGCCTCGATGGCGAATGCGTTGCCCGTTGCCTTGTAGGTGATCTGTGTTGCGAGATAGGCTTCGTGCCGCAGCCGTGCAATGCGCCGCCCTTCTTCAGGCGTCTCGTAATGTTCGCCCCAGCGATAGTCAACCGCGTTGGTCGTCTTGTCGCCGCGTGCGGCGTTTTCCTCGACGAGCAACGACACGTCGGCCTGCCGGTGGTTATAGTCGTGCAGACGTACAGCTTCCGGGACACGCTGCGTATATCGCTCAAGTGTCTTGATCGCATCTACGCCGACGCTTTCGAGTCCCGAGTGTAGCCGGAACGGCACAACGCGCTGATTGCGGGCATACGCGTCCAGATCGTCGCCGAACACAATCACGGCGTGATCGCGCTTCTGCTCGAAACGAAACCAGATGCCTTCCTCCGCGCAGATCCGCTGGATGAAGGCAAACGTCGTTTCCTCGCACTGCGTGATGTACTCGGGCCGCTTGTATTTCGCACGTAACTTGAACTCGAAGTCGACGCCCGCGCGGAAGCCATAGTGGCGCAGCGTATCGGTAATGATTTCTTCGACCGACTGCTTCTGGAACAGCCGGCTCGTGACGCCGCGATTCAGATCAGCGAGCTTCGGCTCCATCACGACCTTGTAGCGCGTCTCGTCAGCCGAAGTCCCGAGTTCATCGAACTTCGTGATAATGCCGTGGACTGTGTGTGCAGGCGGCATCTTGCTGAACTGCCCAGCGTTCTCGCCGAACATCTTGCGCAGATAGTCCATGTTCGGGTCGATCGGGTCGATGATGAACTTCGCGGGGCGCCCCAGCACCTGATCCATCGGAATTCCGGCCATCGGGCTCGTGAATTCGATCTCGTACCGGTAAAGCTCGCCGACCGCGTCGCGCCCGCTGAACTTCAGGATCGAGAACGGCGCCGGGTGCGGCGCCAGTTTCAGCTCATAGGCCTGGGAAGGCAAAACCATCGACATTTTCTAAAGACCCCTTGAACACACGTCATATCGCAAAGGACAACGCCGGGACGCATGTTTCAGCGCCCCGGCGGGGGTTACATCAGGTAATGCGGATCAGCTCTTGGCTTTCGGCATCTGCGATACCAGCGACAGGCCGATGTCCATGCCTTCCACCTGGAAGTGCGGAATGATGAAGAGCTTGATGCGGAAGAAGCCCGGGTTGTCCTCGATGTCCTCGACCGTGACCTTCGCCTCACGCAGCGGGTGCGACGACTGCAACTCGTCACCCGGATCCTTCATCTCGGTCACGAGGCCCTTGATCCAGCTGTTCAGTTCAAGTTCGAGCAGACGCCGGTCCTTGGTCGTGCCGATGTTCTCGCGCTGGATCAGCTTCAGGTAGTGCGCGATGCGCGAGAGCAGGAAGATGTAAGGCAGGCGCGCATTGATGCGGCTGTTCGCGGTCGCCTCCCTGGTCTCATACAGCGCCGGTTTCTGCGCCGAGCTGGCCGAGAAGAAGCACGCGAAGTCGTGGTTCTTGTAGAACGAGAGCGGAATGAAGCCGAGGTTGGCGAACTCGAATTCGCGGGTTTCGGGAATCAGCACTTCGGTCGGAATTTTCGGCTGCGCACCGGTGCCCAGGTCGTACAGATGAACCGGCAGGTCCTCGACCTTGCCGCCCGCCTGCGGGCCGCGGATCTGCACGCACCAGCCGTTGTTGACAAAGCTGCGCGTCATGTTGGCCGCGAAGGCGAACGACGCGTTGACCCACAGATATTTGTCGTGGTCCGGACCCTTGACCGCTTCCTCATAGTTGAACGAACGCACCGGCGTCGTATCCTTGCCGTACGGCAGGCGACCGAGCACACGCGGCATTGTCAGGCCCACGTAGCGGGCGTCATCGGTGTCACGGAAGCTCTTCCACTTGATGTACTCGGCGCGATCAAAGTAGTTGCCGATATCCTGGATCGCGGCCACTTCTTCCATCGATTGCTTGCCGAAGAACGCGGCGCCGACTGAGCCGACGAACGGCATGTGCGCGGCTGCGGCCACCTTGGAGACGTTACGCAGCAGCGCCACGTCCTGCGGCGAGTTGGTGAACTCGTAGTCGCTGATCATCGCGCTGATCGGCTGACCACCCGGCGTGTCGTACTCCTCGATGTAGGTGAGGCGGTACAGGCCGCTCTGGATGATCTCGGGCGTATCCTCGAAATCGCGGTGCAGTGCCTCCTTCGACACGTCAAGCACTTCGACGCGCGCGTTGCGACGGAAGTCTGTCCGGCTCACGAGCATCTTGAGACCACGCCAGCGACCTTCGAGCGCCTGAAATTCCGGCGTATGCATCACTGCGTCGAGCTGCCGGCTGATCTGGCGGTCAATCTGGCCGATGTGGAAATCGAGCAGCGACTTGTCGAGCCGGTCGACCGGCTTGCTCGCCTTGCTCACGAGATCCAGGAATGCGCCCATGCCGCGCGCGATACGCTCGTCGGCCGACGCTTCAGAGAGCATGTCGTTGTCGCGGAAGGCCAGGAGCGGTCGCGCTTCGGCGACGGGCTTCAGGTTGATCTTGCTGCACAGGGACGCGTAGACGCTGTCGCTGCTGCTGTCATGATTGCCTTGCGGGGCGTCCAGCACGACGGTTTCGGTCGTGCCGCCTTGCTGCGATTCAGTGGGATTCATTTCGTGTCCTGTCTGCGATACTATCGCTACCTGCATATCTGTCCGGTTATGGAACGCGGTGAAGGCCGTCTTGGGCCGACGCCGTTCAGGCATGGCCTTCAGGCTGGGTGGCCGCCGTCGCGATCTGTGCGAGTTCGCCGCGCAGCTTGTCAGAGAGCGGCTTATCCTTCAGAATCTTCTCGAACTCACGGCGGAACGTGCCGTTATCGAGCAGATTCGATTTCAGGTCACGCAGCAGATTGCGCACCGCCAGCAGCGCCTGCATCTCCGGGATCTGACGTGCCACCTGTTCCGGCTCGAAGTCTTTCAGCGAGCGAAACGAGAGGTTCACCGGCAGTTCCGAGCCGTCGCCAGCCAGGGTGTTTTCCGCAGCGACCTTGAGGTCCGGCGCGTAGTCAGCGAGAACAGAATCAAAATTATTCTTGTTGATGTCCGTTTTCTTGCGCTCGGCGAGCGGCGCCTGTTCCTTGCCTGCGCTGAAGTCACCGGCGACGAGCAGCTTCAACGGCAGCTCGACCTTCTTCTGGGCACCGCCCGTATGCAAATCTAACGTGATCGAAACCCGACTTTTCGGAATTTCGCGCTGGAAGCTGTCCATTTGTATTCCTTATTGAACGACGTTCAGGATCCCCGCAGAACTCGCCCGGTGCGATGCGGTGACCTCTTTCGATCGGGCGCACACGCATACGCGTGTTTCGCTCGCGAAGGACTCCTTGTGGTACCCCATAGCGCGGCCTCCATTCATGCGATCATTATTGCCACGCGCTATTAAACAGGTTTACCCGCGCCGAGTCAAAGTATGTCGGCGTTGTGAAATTGATACGGATTGTAAAGACATCGCGAATCATTGTTAATTATCATCAATTCAATGAGTATTCAGACTCGCCACATATGAATAATTTGATAAATGCGGTATGCGAATGGGTGGCAGTTTTCACAAAACCCTTGCTGGCATTGGCTCACAAGGGTATGACAATCTCTGACAATCTTTCACTCATGGAGGCGGTAGGATGGCAACATGTCCCTATCCATGCATCGGGAATACTGCCTGCGCTGGAATGGACAATATCTCAAAAATAGTCATCCTCTATTTCATGTAGTTCGCACGCTTAACTACTCGCGACTGTATACGGATCACGAGTCACGCGTATAGAATCGCCATTCACCATAATCCAAGATAACGGCACAACCACACCCATGCGGATCGATAAACCGCTCTTTCACGAAGGGCTGATCCTGACGCAACAGCACTTCCAGCAGCTGGGCCGAAACGTCGACTTCACGTTGAACCAGATCGCTGCCGCCTGCGTCGCCGAGCCGTGGGGCACGCAGGGCATCGATATCGACGAGGAAGTGCTTGCAGCTGGGCGTCTGAAGCTCACCCGACTGAAGCTGCGTTTTCCGGACGGCACACTGATCGACTCCACGGTGACCGATGCGTTGCCGCCTGCACGTGATCTGACGCAGGGACTGCCGGCCGATGTGCAGAGCGTGGTCGTGCTGGCCGCCCTGCCGCTGTTCAATGTCACGGGCAGCAACTGCCGGTTCGACGAAGCGACGCTGGCGCGGCCGCGGCGCTCATACCGGGAGTTCGTCAAGGTCATCGACCTCAACGGTACCGGCGAGGCCGAGATTGCCGCCGAACGCCATGCGGTGCGACTGCTGTTCGACTTCGAGTCGCATGCCGACGACACGGTGTGTGCGATTGCCCGGTTGACGCGTACCACGAGCGGGCAATTTCAGGTCGACCACCGATACGTGCCACCGTGCCTGACGCTTGGCAGTCATGCGCTGCACGTCGAACGGATCAATCGTCTTGCCGACATCCTGCAGGCGAAGAGCACGGCACTGGGTTCGCGCAGAAGCGAACGCATCGAGCAGGTTGCCGAATACGGCGTGGCCGACGTGCAGCTGTTCTGGTTGCTCCACTGCATCCATACGGTCTGGCCGCAACTGCGGTTCTTCTCGACGCATCCGGGCCAGCCTCCGGAGCGGCTGTACTCGACGCTTGCCCAGCTCGCGAGCGTCCTCATGACGTTCTCGACCGGCTCGCAGCTCGGCGACATTCCGGCGTATGACCACGTACGTGCCGATGAAGTATTCGCCAGGCTCGAGACGCAGATCCGGGACCTGCTCGACGCGATCATTCCGTCGCGTGTGGTGTCGATCGGGCTCACGCACAGGAATCCGACGACGTGGGCGGGCCAGTTCCTCGACGAGCGCATCGTAGCGAGTTCCGCAGACTGGTACCTGTCGGTCCACGCCGCGTCGCCTGCATTCGAACTCGTCGAGCAGTTCCCGAAGCTCTGCAAGATCGGTGCGCCGGACGACATCGAGCACATCGTCAATTCGGCGCTCCCAGGCATTCCGCTGAAGGCCGCGCAGCGTGTGCCGGCCGCCATCCCGGTGCGGCTGGACAACCAGTACTTCGCGCTCGACGCGAGCGATCCCGCGCACGCGCGGATGCTGGCCGCCCGCGCCTGCCAGATCTACCTGCCGACGTCGGTTCCCGACGCGTCGCTTGAACTTTACGCGGTGTTGCGCTCATGAGCACGTTGACTCCTGCCCGCGGCGAGACCGCCCTGATGGGTAGATTCGCCTCAGCGAACCGTACTTCCGCCAGTGGTATCCGGGACCTGCTGCGCGACACCGCCCTGCTCGTGACGCGATTGTCCGAGGGTGGCCACGCGGAAGACCCTGCTACCCTGCGTCAACGTTGCAAGCAGCTGATGGCGGGTTTCTCAACCGCGCTCGATCAGCGCGGTTTTGCGGCGGACGTCCGCGAAGACGCAGAGGTTGCCCAATGCGGGCTGCTCGACGAGGCCGTACTGCGCAACCTGAGTGCGGAGAACAAGCCGGTCTGGGATGCGCAGCCGTTGCAGGTCGAGCGGTTTGGCAAGCATGACGCGGGCGAACGCGTGTTCGAACGGCTCGAGCAGCGGATGCGTGAAGCGTCGCCGCACATTGCGCTGCTCGAATGCTACGCGGCGGTCCTCGGGATGGGGTTCATGGGCCGCTACGCCCGTGAAGGCGAAGCGAAGCGTTCCGTGCTGATCGCCTCACTCAATACGCAACTCGAAAAACTGCGCCCCGAAGGAAGTCCCCTTGGGGGGCGCCCCGAAGGAAGTCCCCTTGGGGGGCGCCCCGAAGGAAGTCCCCTTGGGGGGCGCCCGGTCGCTGCCCGCCCTTTCTTTGCCGATCGTACCGGCAGGCGCTTCTCGGACTGGTTCTACCGCCTCTCGCCCTGGGCGATTGCCGGCCTCGCGTGCGTGGCGGCCGCGGTGATCTGGCTGATATGGGCACAGGTGCTCGATGCGCAGATTGCGCACCTCGTACCAGCTGTACCGACGGCGCCGCGGCCGTGAAGTCCGATCTGCACGAACCGTCCGGGCCGGCGCTCGGGGACACGAGCCGCACACTGAACCCCGGGTCGGGTCAGATGCGGGGCCAGGCGCAGAGCCGCACGCTGGAGGGCCTGGGTTACCCGTTCCGCGCCATCGTGACACTGATGGCCGCGCTCGCGCTCGCCGTTATCTGGCTGGTGTTGCCTGTCCCCCAGGGCGGCTTCCTTCGACCGACGGAAGTCCCTGTGGGACCGGGCGCCGGACAGGGTCTCGCATGGACGCTCACTGTCCCCATCGTCCTGTCCTGGCTGGTACTGATCTGGCTGCGCACCCGTCAGCTCTCACGCGTGCGCGAACAGAACGTACACGTACTGACTGCACTCGGCGCCGCTACGTCGAATATCCCGGTCAACCTGCGCACCCGCATGCCGCTCGTGCTCGTGACCGGCGACGCCCTGGGGAACCTGTTCGACCGGATTGCCGGAGAGCGGCGTCTCGCACACGTTGGCGACGGCGCAATATGGCTACGGGCCGACCGGCTGCAGGATCTGCCCCGCCTTGCGGTGGCCGTGAAGCAGTGGCGCGATGGGCGCGCACCCGATGGTGTCGTGCTGTCGGTTGCGCCGGCATTGCACGCGGGTGACGACGTCCTGACGCAGAATCTGCGCGTCGTGCGGCAGTCCGTCGCTGACGCCTCGCGCATGCTCGGCGTGCGCCTGCCAGGCTTTGTTGCCGTCTACCAGCGGCTCACCAATGCGCCGGCCACACTCGCGATGCCACAGTGGTATGGCGTGTCATCGGCTACGCGCCTGGCTGACGCAAGCCGTTTTGAAGCCGTGGTCCAGGCGGCCGAAACTGAAGTTGAGCGGGCCGGAGGCGACCGTGCCGTGGCGGCACGCGCGGCAAGCCTGGCTTCGATCGTCGGCTGGACCCAGCGCGTCGTGATCGGCGTGCTAAGCGACCGCCGGCAGCCGGCCACGCCGTGGGCACTGTTCGGCGCGGGCTGGATCGATTGCGGGCCGGCGAGCGGTCCGGGCAGGCCCTGGGAGCGCGACGTCGAAATGCAGACCCGGGTCGTGCCGCCTGCACTGCCGGCGTCCCCGCTGCCGTGGCCGCTGCCCCAGCCGTTGATCGAGGCCATGCCGCGGCGGTTGTGGATGTCGCCGCGCCTGGCGGCTCTCGCCCACGCCGTTGCTCTGGTTGCCTGCGCGATCGCGGTGGCGTTTTGGGGCGCCGCCAGGAACAATCAGGCGCTGATCACCCGTATCGGCGCGGATCTCGGAAGATATTCGATGATTCCTGCTGCACACGACGCCGCGAAGCGCGATGCGCTGCAGGCTCTCGTGGCCAATCGCGACCAGCTCGACCGCTATTCACGCACAGGGGTGCCGCTCGGACTTTCCTTCGGCATGTACCGCGGTGCGCAGTTGATGCCGGCGCTCAACCAGGCGATCGCAACCTACCAGCCGCCGCCGCCTCCACCTGCGGTGGTCACGCTTGACAGCATGTCGCTGTTCGACAGCGGCCGCGCGCAACTGAAGCCCGGCTCGACGCGCGCGATGGTCGGCGCGCTTGAAATGATCAGGTCGCATCCGGACAAACGGATTCTCGTGGCCGGTTATACCGACAACGTTGGCAGTCCGGACAGCAACCTGACGCTGTCGGTCGCACGCGCGGGCGCGGTGCGCGACTGGCTCATCGAGGTGTCGGGCATTGCCGCCACGCAGTTCGCGATCCAGGGCTACGGCGATACGCGGCCGATCGCGAGCAACGATACGCAGGAGGGGCGAGCCAGGAACCGGCGCGTCGAAATCACGCTGGTGCCGGACGCCCCAAAAGAAATCCCGTTGGAGGATTCGACCAGATAGCAGGACCTTTTTTAGCCTTCGAAGCGAACGCTTCGGGTTTCAGAGGCTCGGGGCTGGCTCCGGGCGATTGTCGTAGTACCAGAAAAGGGAGTGAAAGATGGCAATTCCGGCTTACATGTGGGTCAAGGACGACGGTGGTGCGGACATCAAGGGTTCAGTGACAGTCCAGGGTCGCGAAGGCAGCGTCGAGCTCGTCGCGTTCGACCATGGCGTGAACATCCCGACCGACGGCAACACGGGCAAGCTGACCGGTACGCGCGTGCACAAGCCGATCAAGCTGACCAAGGAAACCGATGCGTCGACGCCGTACCTGTACAAGGCGGTGACGAGCGGTCAGACGCTGAAGTCGGTCGAGATCAAGTGGTACAAGATCGACGACGCGGGCAAGGAGAAAGAGTACTTCAACACCAGGCTCGACAATGTGAAGATCGTGGCCGTCAACCCGAAGATGCTCGATATCAAGAATCCGGACTACGAGAAGCACAACCACATCGAAGAGGTCGAGTTGCGCTACGAGACGATCACGTGGTCGTACAAGGACGGCAACATCATCCACAAGGATACCTGGAACGAGCGTTCCTGATCCTGGCCACAAGCCATGTTGTGCCGGAACCGGTACTGCACCCCGCAGCCGGTTCCTTTTTTGCCAGCCCCGGTACGTGGGCTGGCACTTTTTTGATACGGGTAGAGCGGCGTTTCTGCCCCGTTCCGTGATACGGCATTGATATGACACTGCGCGACTCTACCCACCTGCTTCGCCGGCTCAACCCGCACTGCGCGAGAGCGCTCGAGGCGGCTGCGAGCCTCTGCCAGACGCGCCTCGCGGACGAGATCACCGTCGAGCACTGGCTGCTCAAGCTCATCGAGGCAGACGACGGCGACATTCCTGCGATCCTGTGCCACTACGGAATCGACATCAATGCCGTCTGGGACGCGCTGATCGCGGCGATCGATCATCTGCCCCGCAACCTGCGCGGCAAACCCGCCCTTTCCCTGCAGCTGGGGACCGTGCTGCAGGATGCCTGGAGCTGGGCATCATCGCAGGAGGCTGACCAGCCCATCCGTTCCGGTCATCTGTTGCAGGCGATTGTTGACGCGCCGCACGTGCTGCGTGCGCAAAACGCGTGGCCGCTGCTGTCGGTCAGTAGCGCGCAGATCCAGCGCCTGATCCCGCGACTCGGCCACCAGTCCTGCGAAAACCAGCCCGACGAAGCAGAACGGGCGGCGCCAACGACAGCGTCAGCATCCGGAGTCGACGCAAGCCAACCGCCGTCGGCCACGAGTGCGCCCACGAAACATGCGCCGCCGCGCTCGACCGACGGCGAGGCACTTGCCCGGTTCGCCATCGACCTGACCGACAAGGCCCGTCGCGGCGAGATTGACCCCGTGTTCGGGCGCGAACGCGAAATCCAGCAGATGGTCGACGTGCTCGCGCGGCGACGCAAGAACAATCCGATCCTCGTCGGCGAGCCGGGTGTTGGCAAGACCGCGCTGGTCGAAGGCCTCGCGCTACGCGTCGCTGAAGGCAGCGTGCCCAATGTGATCCGCGACGTACGTATTCTGACGCTCGACCTGGGCCTGCTGCAGGCAGGCGCCGGTGTGAAGGGCGAATTCGAGCGGCGCCTGAAGAACGTGATCGATGAGGTGCAGGCTTCGCCCGTGCCAATCCTGCTCTTCATCGACGAAGCCCACACGCTGATCGGCGCGGGCAACGCGGCCGGCGGCGCCGACGCGGCGAACCTGCTGAAACCCGCGCTCGCGCGTGGTGAACTGCGCACGATCGCGGCCACCACCTGGTCGGAATACAAGGAATATTTTGAGCGCGACGCGGCACTCGAGCGGCGCTTCCAGATCATCAAGGTCGACGAGCCCGATGACGAAGCAGCGTGTCTGATGCTGCGGGGGCTCGCGAGCCGCTACGCGAAACACCATAACGTGCATATCCGCGACGAAGCGCTCGTCGCGGCCGTGAAACTCTCGCGCCGCTATATCCCGGCCCGGCAGTTGCCCGACAAGGCGGTCGACCTGATCGACACGGCCGCGGCGCGCGTGCGCATGGGGCTGGAATCGCCGCCGTCCGAGCTGCAGCGTGCCCGCGCAGCAGTCGCCGCGATCGAAATTGAACGCTCGACGCTCGACGCGGACGAACGGGCCGGCGCTAGCAATGTCACTGCGGACGTCACGCCGCGACGTGATGCGCTCATTGCTGCTCTTGCTGATGCGAACAGTGAACTGATGGCTTTGCAGGCGCGCTACGAGCATGAGTTGGGGCTTGTCCAGGCGTTGCATGTACAGCGGGACACGAAAGATTCAAAACCGGATGCCGGAGCGCTTGCGAGCGCGAAGCGGACACTGGCCGATGCACAGGGCAGGACAGCGCTGGTTTTTGCGGACGTTGATGCGCAGGCGATCGCACGCGTAGTCGCTGAGTGGACCGGCGTGCCGGTCGGCGAACTTGTCGAGGACGAACTCAGGAGCCTGCTGACGATCGAGGACAGTCTCGCGAAGCGGGTCGTCGCACAGGACGATGCGCTGGCCGCGCTCGCGGAGAGCCTGCGCACCGCCAAGGCGGGGCTGAAGAGCGAGCGCACGCCGCTCGGCGTGTTCCTGCTGGCTGGTCCCTCGGGTGTCGGCAAGACCGAGACTGCGCTTGCGCTTGCCGATGTGCTATTCGGCGGTGAGGCGGCGCTCACGACCATCAACATGTCGGAGTACCAGGAAGCACACACGGTGTCGCAACTGAAAGGCTCGCCACCTGGCTACGTCGGCTATGGCCGCGGCGGCATCCTGACCGAAGCGGTGCGGCAACGCCCGTACAGCGTCGTGCTGCTCGATGAGATCGAGAAGGCTCATCGCGATGTGCTCGACATCTTTTATCAGGTGTTCGATCGCGGCATGATGCGCGACGGCGAAGGCCGCGAAATCGACTTCCGCAACTGCGTGATCCTGATGACCTCCAACCTCGGCAGCGCGCAGATCGACGAGGCGACAGCGGAGAACCCGGCCATCTCGCAGGCCGAACTGCTCGAGGCGATCCATCCCCAGCTCGTTGCGCACTTCCAGCCCGCGCTGCTCGCGCGCTTCCAGACGCTGGCGTATCGCCCTCTGGACGCAGGTGCGCTCGCTTCGATCGTGCGGCTCAAGCTCGCGAAAATCGCCGACCGTCTGCGCAGGCAGCACGACGTCGCATTGACCGCCGATGACGCCCTGACCGATTCACTCGCGCAGCGTTGCCTCGCGCGTGAATCGGGTGCGCGCAACGTCGATGCGCTCCTCAACCAGCGGATCCTGCCCGCCTTGTCGCGCGAACTGCTCACGCGGATGGCGAACGGCGCGGCGCCGGCGGAAATCCGGCTGTCGAGTTCGCCTGAAGGGAGTCTCACGATCGACTTTGTTGAGCACGATGATGTGCCGGCAGCCGGGGCGAACGCACCAGCAGTGGAGCAAACGGGCGAACGTGTGCCGGCCGACGCCGGCATCTAGGAGAGCGCACGATGCCAGCAGGCCCGTCCCTTTACGACATGCTGCTCGGCCAGATCGGCGGGGAGCCGCTCGATGCCTACGACGACAGAACGCTCGAAATCATGAGCGTGCAGCAGAATGTGCGGCGCATCCTCAACACGCGCGCGGGCGCGCTCAAGCACCTGCCCGATTATGGCCTGCCGGACCTCACGAACATCTACAAGGCACTGCCCGCTTCGTCCCACCTGCTCAGGCAGCAGATGGAGGCAACGCTTTTGAAGTACGAACCCCGGATTCGCGCAATCGACGTCGAGATCATCGACAATCAGGACCCCGGCGTGCTCGTGAGCTTCGAGATGACGTGCCACATGAAGAAGGCCGGCCTGGTGCGGTTCGGCACGTACTTCGAGCCACCGGGCCGGATGCGACTTGAGCGGAAGACTGAAGCAAAGTAGCCCTTCGATGAGTGAAGAACCCGATAGCCAGAAACCTTTGCGTTGCGCAAAAAAAGTTCGTCGCGGATTTTTGCTGCAAGTCGAATGCGCTTTTCTCCGGGCGTAGCCCAAGCCCTCCTAGTTCTCGCCTGCTTCGATGCAGGCTTTGTTGCGCGTCCCCGAAGGGGCTCCCGCCCCTGCTTTCGCATACTGAAACGTCAGTCCGATATTCCGCATTGTGAGAGACGCATAACACTCTCTATTTTTCACTGACGCTTTTTATTTCCAGGATCAAGAACACGACTCGATACCCGTCCCCGAAATTTACTTGACATCTAAACTATCAAAACCTAAATTAATCTCACCGCAGAGTTCATTTTGGGGAACCAGCATGCGCATAGTCTGTATCGGCGGCGGTCCGGCCGGTTTGTACTTCGGTCTGTTGATGAAACAACGCAACCCCGGCCATGAAGTCATGGTAATCGAGCGCAACCGCCCCTACGACACCTTCGGCTGGGGCGTCGTGTTCTCCGACCAGACGCTCGGCAATCTGCGCGCCGCCGACGCCCCGAGCGCCGAGGCGATTCTCGACGCGTTCAATCACTGGGACGACATCGAGATTCACTTTCGCGGCCGCAGCGTGCGCTCATCGGGCCACGGTTTTTGCGGCATCGGTCGCAAACGTCTGCTGAATATCCTGCAAGCGCGCTGCGAAGAACTCGGCGTGAAGCTCGTATTCGAAACCCAGGTCGTGGACGACAGCGCGTACGACGCGGACCTGATCATCGCAAGCGACGGCCTGAACAGCCTCGTGCGCCAGAAATACGCGGACACCTACCAGCCGGACATCGACGTGCGCGACTGCCGCTTCGTGTGGCTCGGTACGAAGAAGCTGTTCGAGGCGTTCACGTTCGCGTTCGAGCAAACCGAATTCGGCTGGTTCCAGGCGCACGCCTACCGCTTCGACGATCAAACCTCGACGTTCATCGTGGAAACACCGGAACGCGTTTGGCGCGCCGCCGGTCTCGACGAAATGAGCAAGGAAGACAGCATCGCGTTCTGCGAGAAGCTGTTCGCGAAGTACCTCGACGGCAACGCGCTGATGTCGAACGCGGCGCATCTGCGCGGCTCGTCGCAATGGATCCGTTTTCCGCGCGTCGTCAACAAGGAATGGGTGCATTGGCGCAGCAACGCGAACGGCACACGAACGCCGATCGTGCTGATGGGCGACGCCGCGCACACCGCGCACTTCTCGATCGGCTCGGGCACCAAGCTCGCGCTCGAAGACGCGATCGAACTCGCGAACAGCATCAGCGCGCACCCGGGTTCGCACCTGGACGATCTGGCCGCCGCATTGAAGCACTACACCGAAGTACGCAGCGTCGACGTGCTGCGCATCCAGAACGCCGCGCGCAATTCGACCGAATGGTTCGAGCACGTCGATCGTTATACGTCGTTCGAGCCGGAACAGTTCGCGTATTCGTTGCTCACGCGCTCGCAGCGCATCTCGCACGAGAACCTGCGCGAGCGCGATGCGCAGTATCTGTCCGGTTTCGAGGACTGGCTCGCGAAGCGCGCGGGTGTGGAGCGCGCCGCTGACAGGCATTCGATTCCGCCGATGTTCACCCCCTTGAAGGTGCGCGGCGTCACGCTGAAAAATCGCGTGATGGTGTCGCCGATGGCGCAGTACTCGGCGGTAAACGGCGTGGCCGGCGACTATCACCTGATGCATCTCGGCGCGCGCGCGATGGGCGGCGCCGCGCTCGTGATGACCGAGATGACCTGCGTGTCGCCCGAAGCGCGCATCACGCCCGGATGCCCGGGCATGTACGCGCCCGAGCATCTGGTCGCGTGGAAACGCATCGTCGATCTGGTCCATCTGCAATCGGATGCGAAGATCGGCATCCAGCTCGGCCACTCGGGCGCGAAAGGTTCGACGCGCGTCGCGTGGGAAGGCATCGATCAGCCGCTCGACGAAGGCAACTGGCCACTCGTTTCGGCGTCGCCGCAGCAGTATCTGCGCGGTATCAGCCAGCACTCGCGCGAAGCCACACACGAGGAGCTGCGCGCCATCGAGCAGCAGTTCGTCGAGGCGACGCGCATGTCGATCGAAGCGGGTTTCGACTGGCTCGAACTGCACTGCGCGCATGGCTATTTCCTGTCGAGCTTCCTGTCGCCGCTCACGAATCACCGTACCGACACATACGGCGGTCCGCTCGACAACCGTCTGCGTTATCCGCTGCAGGTATTCAGCGCGATCCGCGCGGTGTGGCCGCAAGACAAGCCGATCTCGGTGCGGATTTCGGCGCACGACTGGGTCGATGGCGGCAACACGCCCGACGACGCCGTGAAGATCGCGCAAGCGTTCAAGGCGGCCGGCGCGGACATGATCGACGTGTCGTCGGGCCAGGTCAGCAAGGAAGAAAAGCCCGTGTTTGGCCGCATGTTCCAGACGCCGTTCGCCGATCGCGTGCGCAACGAAGCCGGCATCGCGACGATCGCGGTCGGCGCGATTTCGGAAGCCGACCACGTGAACAGCATCATCGCGGCGGGTCGCGCCGATCTGTGCGCGATCGCGCGTCCGCATCTCGCGAATCCGTCGTGGACGTTGAACGAAGCGGCAAAGATCGGCTATCTCGACGTCGCGTGGCCGAAACCCTATACCGCCGCGAAAATGCAGCTCGAACGCAACCTCGAACGCGAGCGTGCGCAGGCCATCGCCAATGCCGGCCTCACGGCGCAACAACGCGCGCAACGCGCCGAAGGAACCGTGTGAACACCTCAGACACTCCTCTCGCCGGACAACACGCGGTCGTCACCGGCGGCGGCAGCGGCATCGGCGCGGCCATCGCGCAGGCGCTGCTGCGCGCCGGCGCGCGCGTCACGCTGATGGGCCGCAACGCGCAACGCCTCGACACGCAGCGCGAGCAATGCGCGGCGCTCGGCGACGTCGCGTGTATCAGCGTGGACGTCACGCAAGAAGATTCGGTGGCGCGCGCATTCGAGCAGGCGGGCGCCGTCGATATCCTCGTGAACAACGCGGGCCAGGCGCAGGCCGCGCCGTTCACGCACACCGATATCGCGCTGTGGCAACGCATGCTCGACGTGAATCTGACTGGCGTGTTTCTCGGCACGCGCGCCGTCCTGCCCGGCATGCTCGAGCGTGGCTATGGCCGCATCGTCAACGTCGCGAGCACCGCGGGGCAGATCGGTTATGCGTACGTCGCCGCGTATTGCGCCGCGAAGCACGGCGTGATCGGTCTCACGCGCTCGCTCGCGCTCGAAACCGCGACGCGCGGCATCACGGTCAATGCGGTGTGCCCCGGCTACACCGAAACCGAGCTGCTGCATGCCTCGCTCGAACAGATCACGAGCAAGACCTCGCGCACCGAAGCACAGGCGCGCGAAACGCTGCTGCGCTCGAATCCGC
Source organism: Paraburkholderia sp. 31.1 (assembly GCF_014397645.1). Taxonomy (NCBI): domain Bacteria; kingdom Pseudomonadati; phylum Pseudomonadota; class Betaproteobacteria; order Burkholderiales; family Burkholderiaceae; genus Paraburkholderia; species Paraburkholderia sp. 31.1. The sequence continues at coordinate 82,044 of NZ_VZQN01000014.1, read as the reverse complement.
AGCGCCGCTTCGTGAATCCGGAGCAGGTCGCGAACGCGGTGTTGTGGCTGTGCCGCCCCGGCTCGGATGCGATCACGGGGCAATCCATTTCCATTTCGGGTGGAGAAGTGATGTGAGCAAATCAACGCATGCAAAAAAGTCGGCGGCGGCATCGGATGCGAAGCTGTCGCGCAAAGGCGTGGCTCAACCCGCGGAGAACGTCGTGGACCTCGAAATGAGCACCGGTGCGGACAGCCACATGGGCCTGCGTTTGTGGCTGCGCATGCTGACCACCACCAACCTCGTCCAGGCCGAATTGCGCAAACGTCTGCGCACCGAATTCGACACCACGCTGCCGCGATTCGATCTGATGGCGCAGCTCGAACGACATCCCGATGGCCTGAAGATGACCGAGCTATCGCGCCGTTTGATGGTGACGGGCGGCAACGTCACTGGCATCACCGATCAGCTCGAAAAAGAAGGGCTCGTCACGCGCGGCACCGATCCAAACGACCGCCGCTCGATCAGCGTGTGCCTGACGCCCGCTGGCCGCAAGGCGTTCGACAAAATGGCCGTCGCGCACGAGCAATGGGTCGTCGAACTGTTCGGCGGCCTGAGCCTCGACGAAAAGATGAAGACGCATCAGGACCTCGGCAAGCTCAAGCAGCATCTGCTCGACAGCCTGAGAGGCTGACTTCGCACTGGAGGAATACATGACACGATCCAACGCCGATGCACTGTTGTCCGGCAACCGCCTGACCCTGGCGGGCTACGAGGCGAAGCATGTCGGCTGGTCGGTGAGCGACAAGGTCGCGACGATCACGCTGAACCGTCCCGAGCGCAAGAACCCGCTGACCTTCGAATCGTATGCGGAGCTGCGCAACCTGTTCCGCGATCTCGCGTACGCGACCGACGTGAAAGCCGTCGTGCTGCACGGCGCGGGCGAAAACTTCTGCTCGGGCGGCGACGTGCACGACATCATCGCGCCGCTGATCGATCTGCCGATGCCCGAGTTGTTGCTGTTCACGCGCATGACCGGCGACCTCGTCAAGGCAATGCGCCATTGCCCGCAGCCGATCATCGCAGCCGTCGACGGCGTCTGCGCGGGTGCCGGCGCGATCCTCGCGATGGCTTCCGATCTGCGCCTCGGCACCGCGCGCAGCAAGCTCGCGTTCCTGTTTACGCGCGTCGGCCTCGCCGGCTGCGACATGGGCGCGTGCGCGATGCTGCCGCGCATCATCGGCCAGGGACGCGCCGCCGAACTGCTGTTCACCGGCCGCTCGGCAAGCGGCGACGAAGCTCACGCCTGGGGCTTCTACAACCGCCTGTGCGACCCGGCCGCGCTCATCGAAGAAACACAGAAGCTCGCCGCCGATCTCGCGGCCGGCCCGAGCTTCGCGCACGGCATGACGAAGAAGATGCTGCACCAGGAATGGAGTATGAGCATCGACGAAGCGATCGAATCCGAAGCGCAGGCGCAGGCGATCTGCATGGGCACGCGCGATTTCGAGCGCGCATACAACGCGTTCGCGGCGAAGACGCGTCCGGTGTTCGAAGGAGACTGAGTTGAGCGCCGATCATCAGAACACCCCGATCGATTTGCACAGCCCGCTCGCGTGGCCGTTTTTCGAGCCGCGTCATCGTGAACTCGCGGCAGGCATCGACGCATGGTGCCACGCGCATCTCACGCATGACGAGCATGGCGACACCGATGCGACCTGCCGTGTGCTGGTGCGCGAACTCGGCCATGCCGGCTGGCTGAAATACGGCGTCGGCGGCGTCGCCTATGGCGGCCACGGCGACACGATCGATACGCGCGCCGTATGCCTGCTGCGCGAAACGCTCGCGCGCTATTCGGGCCTCGCCGATTTCGCACTGGCGATGCAAGGCCTCGGCTCGGGCGCGATCTCGCTCGCGGGCACGCATGAGCAGAAATCGCGTTATCTGCCGCGCGTCGCGAGCGGCACGGCGATCGCCGCGTTCGCGCTGTCGGAGCCGCAAGCGGGCTCGGACGTCGCCGCGATGGCGCTCGCGGCTCGCGAAGAGGGTGAGCACTACGTGCTCGACGGCGAAAAGACGTGGATTTCGAACGGCGGCATCGCGGACTTTTACGTGGTGTTCGCGCGCACCGGCGAAGCGCCGGGCGCGCGCGGCATCAGCGCGTTCATCGTGGATGCGCAGACACCGGGCCTCGACATCGCCGAGCGCATCGACGTAATCGCGCCGCATCCGCTCGCGCGCCTGCGCTTCACGAACGCGCGCGTGCCGAAGAGCCAGATGCTAGGTGCGCCAGGCGAAGGTTTCAAGATCGCCATGCGCACGCTCGATATTTTCCGCACGTCGGTGGCGGCCGCATCGCTTGGCTTTGCCCGTCATGCGATGGCCGAGGGCCTAGCGCGCGCGGCGTCGCGCAAGATGTTCGGCCAGACGCTCGGCGACTTCCAGTTGACCCAGGCGAAGCTCGCGCAGATGGCGTTGACGATCGACAGCAGCGCGCTGCTTGTCTATCGCGCCGCGTGGCTGCGCGACCAGGGCGAAAGCATCACGCGCGAAGCCGCGATGGCGAAGTGGCACGCGAGCGAAGGCGCGCAGCAGGTGATCGACGCGGCAGTGCAGCTTTACGGCGGCATGGGTGTGCAAAGCGGCAGCGCGGTCGAGATGCTGTACCGCGAGATCCGCGCGCTGCGCATCTACGAAGGCGCGACCGAGGTGCAGCAGCTGATCGTCGGCCGCGATCTGTTGAAGGCGCATGCCGCCGCGAACGGGAATGCGCGATGAGCACTTCGTTCGAGCGGCCCATACGCATCCGCTTTTCGCACTGCGATCCCGCGGGCATCGTGTTCTTTCCGCAGTACCTCGTGATGACCAACGTGCTCGTCGAAGACTGGTTCAACGAGGGCTTGCGCATCGACTACGCGCACATGATCGCGCGGCGCCGCATCGGCCTGCCGATCGTCAAGCTCGACTGCGAGTTCTCGCGGCCGAGCCAGATGGGCGAAACGATCCTGCTCACGCTCAAGGTCCGAACCATCGGCCGCAGTTCGATCGGCATCGAGATTCACGGCCATTGCAACGGCGAGACGCGTTTCCGCTCTAAACAGGTGCTCGTGTTCATATCGTTCGACAGCGGCGAATCCATCGATATTCCCGGCGACGTCGCGAGCGCGCTCGCGACGTACGCTCCATCGGCCCCCTCCATCGAGGCGCATCGCTCATGAAACAGGCTCTCCTTCCCGCCGGCTGGGTCAAGCCGCGCGGTTATGCAAACGGCGTCGCTGCGAGCGGCACGCAGGTGTTCATCGCCGGCCAGATCGGCTGGGACGAACAGGCGCAATTCCAGTCCGATGACTTCGCGCAGCAGTCCGAGCAGGCGCTGAAGAATCTGCTCGCCGTGCTGCGCGAAGCGGGCGGCAAGCCCGAACACCTCGTGCGCCTCACGTGGTACGTGACCGACAAGCGCGAGTATCTCGCATCGCTGAAAGACATCGGCCGGGCGTTTCGCGAGCTGATCGGCGACTACGACATCGCGATGAGCGCGGTGCAGGTCGTCGCACTGATGGAAGACCGCGCGAAGGTCGAGATCGAAGCCACCGCGGTGATTCCGCATTGAACGTCGTACAGGTACCGAACGCACAGGCAAGCCCTTCACACCGAACGAAGCGCATTTTCCGGCTCAACGCCTCGGGAGACCATGATGGAACCGTCAGTACACGTCGATACTTTCGCGCGCGACAATCTTCCGCCGCAGGATCAATGGCCCGTCTTGCTGCTCGACAATCCGGACGTCGCCTATCCGCCGAGGCTGAACTGCGCGACCGAACTGCTGGAGCGGACCATCGAGGCGGGGCATCGCGACCGGCCGGCGATCTGGTCCGACGTGGACGGCAAGCCGCAAGCCACCACGTACGGCGAACTGCTCGCGCTGGTCAACCGCAGCGCGCATGTGCTCGTCGATGAAATGGGCTTGCGCCCCGGCAACCGCGTGCTGCTGCGCGGACCGAACACATTGCAGATGGCCGTCGCCACACTCGCGGCGCTGAAGGCCGGGCTCGTCGTCGTGCCGACCATGCCGCTGCTGCGCGCGAAGGAGCTCAAGCAGATCATCGAGAAGGCGCAGGTCAGCGCCGCGCTTTGCGACGCGCGCCTGAGCGCGGAACTCGAGCGCTGCACGAATCCGCGGGACGAGTTCTACTGCGCGGTGCTGAAACAGACCCGCCGCTTTCACGACGACTCCGCCGATTCGCTCGACACGCTCGCCGTCAACAAGCCCGAATACTTCACCGCCACCGACACCGCCGCGGACGACATCTGCCTGATCGCGTTCACGAGCGGCACGACAGGTGCGCCGAAAGGCTGCATGCATTTCCATCGCGACATGATCGCGATGTGCGACCTGTTCCCGCGTCATGTGCTGAAGCCTTGCGCGAACGACATCTTCTGCGGCACACCGCCGCTCGCGTTCACGTTCGGGCTCGGCGGGCTGCTGTGCTTTCCGCTGCGCGTCGGTGCCTCGACGGTGTTGGTCGAAAAGCTCACGCCGCAGACCTTGCTCGAGGTGGTCGAACGATTTCATGCGACCGTGATGTTCACCGCGCCGACGTTCTATCGGCAGATGGCGCCGCTCGTCGCGCAACATGACCTTTCGTCGCTGCAGAAGACCGTGTCGGCCGGCGAGGCGCTGCCCGATTCGACGCGGCGCCTGTGGCGCGAGGCGACCGGCATCGACATGATCGACGGTATCGGCGGCACCGAGCTGATCCACATCTTCGTTTCGTCCCAAGGCGCGGAGATCCGGCCGAACGCGATCGGCCGCGCGGTGCCGGGCTACGTCGTGCAAGCCGTCGACGACGACATGCAACCCGTGCCGCCCGGCACGATCGGCAAACTCGCGGTGCGCGGCCCCACCGGCTGCCGCTATCTGGCCGACGAACGGCAGTCGCGCTTCGTGCGCGACGGCTGGAACCTGCCGGGCGATTCGGTCTATCTCGACGCGGACGGCTACGTGTTCTACCAGGCGCGCGCCGACGACATGATCGTGTCGGCCGGCTACAACATCTCCGGTCCTGAGGTGGAAAGCGTGCTGATGCAGCACGAGGCGGTGGCCGAATGCGGCGTGATCGGCGTGCCCGACGAAACGCGTGGGCAAATCGTGCGAGCCTTCGTCGTGGTGAACCCGGGCTACACCGCCGACGATAAACTGGTCGCGCAGCTGCAGGATTTCGTTAAGAATAACGTCGCGCCGTATAAATATCCCCGCGTCATCACGTTCGTCGGCGCGCTGCCGCGCACCGAAACCGGCAAGCTCAAACGTTTCGAGTTGCGCATGATGACGTAACCCCTATCTTTCGTGAGACTGGAGGCAGACTGCATGGCCGGCTCTTTCATCGAAGTCGTCGCCCACGATGGCGGCCGTTTCAACGCATACGTCGCGCGGCCCGCGCAGGGCTCGGGCCCAGGGCTCGTGCTGCTGCAGGAAATCTTCGGCGTCAACGACACGATGAAAGCGAGCGCCGATCGCTACGCCGAAGAAGGCTACGTCGTGCTCGTGCCCGATCTGTTCTGGCGCATCAAGCCGAGCATTGCGCTTGGCTACGGCGACGCCGACATGAAAGAGGCGCTCGGCTATCTGGGGCAGTTCGACGCCGATGTCGCGGTCAAGGACATCGCCGCCACCGTCGCCGCGTTACGCGAACTGCCCGAGCAGGCCGGCAAGGTGGGCGTGGTCGGCTACTGCCTCGGCGGCAAGCTCGCGTTTCTGAGCGCGGCGCGCACCGACGTCGATTGCGCGGTCAGCTATTACGGCGTGGGCCTCGAAGCGCATCTCGACGAAGTATCGGCAATCAACTGCCCGATGGTGTTCCACTTCCCTGAAAACGACGCGCACTGCCCACCCGAAACGCGCGAGCGCATCAGCGCCGCGCTGCGCACGCGAGCGCAAATCGAGCAATACGTGTACCCCGGCTGCGATCACGCGTTCGCCGCGCCGCAGCGCAAACAGTACGACAAGCCCGCCGCGATGATGGCGTACTCGCGCACGCTCGCGCTGCTGCGCAAGGTGCTCGGTCCGGTCTACGATCTGAACGCGCTGTGGGAAGCGCACTGCTATCACGAGTTCGCGACACGCGACGTCGACGCGGTGATGCCGACGATGGTCGCCGAGCCCTACGTCAATCACGTGCCGACGATGACGGGCGGCGTCGGGCATGACAACCTGAAGCGCTTTTACACGCATCACTTCGTCAACTCGAATCCGCCCGACACGAAGCTGATTCCGATTTCGCGCACGATCGGCTCGGATCGCGTCGTCGATGAATTCATTTTCAGCTGCACGCATAGCTGCGAAATCGACTGGTTGCTGCCGGGCGTCGCGCCGACCGGCAAGTACTTCGAGGTGCCGATGCTCGCCGTGGTGTGCTTCCGCGGTGACAAGCTTTATAACGAGCATATCTATTGGGATCAGGCTTCGGTGCTCGTGCAGGTGGGGCTGCTCGATCCGGAGGGCTTGCCGGTGGCGGGGATTGAAAGTGCGAGGAAGTTGCTCGATGAGACGTTGCCGTCGAATGGGTTGATGGGGGGTAAGTCGAAGGTTTAAGGAAGTGGTGCTGCCGTCGCTGTGCATCATCCGAATGACTCGCGCCGGCAGCGCGTATTAATGGCGGCGTGCAAGACCGAAAAACTCATCATCCAATCGACGAAAATCTGGCGATCATGCGGTCATAGAATGACGGCGGCAGCTTTATAAACGACGCGTCGTCGCCGCCGCGGGAAAATGAAACGCCTTCGTCGTCCACCCAAATCAATTCAGGAACCGGTGTGCTGAAGGTTCTGCGCACTAGCAGTTTGCCTGACGCGGCGTCGTAGACCTGACCGAGATAAGCCGGGTCGTTGCCGCCTCTCCATTGGAGCAGGCACCGCTCTGCAGTGTAGCGGCCGTTTTTTGACGTGCTTTTGATGCATTCGCTCGCATTCCTGTGATCGGTGTGGGTCGCGACGAGAAGCACGGCAAACGCGACTGTGAGCACTACAGCGCCCCATCCGATCGATCGCCCCGGTTTCATAAATACACCTTGATCGGTGGGTCGATTCGAACAAGCTTTCGATCCGAATAGATCACGAAGTCACCTCCTCGCTGATGTCTTATTGCCCACTCTCTAAAGTCCTTATTGTGAACCGGGTAGTACACGTTGCCCCTGACCTTCGGGTTCCCCAGTGCAACGGGATAGGAAAAATACAATCGCGGTTCGTTCAGATATGACATCGCGCCGTTGTACGCCAGAACGATCACCCCGTTTTTGCTCCAATGGCCAAGATATTGCGACGCCTCGCCAGGCTTGTCGGTGAAGTCGTAGCTATCCTTAATATAAACGTAGATACCTGAGATTTCTGCAACCCTGGTATTGCCTTCCCTGTAAAATTCGGCGTACCCCACGGCAGCGTATATGCCGAATGATCCCAACGCGCCGGTCAGATCGTCCGGGACGCCGTTGTTGTGGAAATCTGCGTAGAGGAGCTCTCCGATCTTCTGAGATAGCGAGCTTCCGACCTTTACATACTGAAACTGAAATTGCCGGTGAAGCTTCGAGAGATTCTCTCCGCACTCGGTCCTCGCATCAAGACATGGTCTTGCGGCATATGGCAGGAGAATCTCCTTAAGAGCTTGTCTTGCGCGTGACGTGCGGATCTGCGTCGTTATCAACTCGTCGTATTGATCTTTGGCTCGTCGATATTTCAATACCCAGTCGAGCTTGATCGTTGTGGTGTCGTACATATCTGGAGGATAGTGCTCCCCCTTCTGATTGATTTCGGCGGCAACGTCTTTGTCGGTAGGACCGTAGTTGAGTTCGCCGGCAAACCACCGCTCCATTAGCTTTGCCGACACTGGCATAAATTCCTTGCGCATAGCGCCGGGAATCTCCTGAATGTCGAACGGCGGGACTATCTGCTCTATCTTCTGTTTGGGACGCGGTACCAGTTGGAGTTCCTTCGGCGGCTCGCGCGTGTTCAGCCAAGACTTGAATCGCGAAAAGCCGCCGGACATCTTCTCGATGTCGTCGAGAAATTTGACCAACGGTTCTGGTGGGCGTGGCTTAGGGGTAGACCTGCTCGGTGTCAGTTTCGGTTCCGGTGGCTTTGGCAGGCATGGCGGCCCTTTATCCATCGAGAGCCGCGCTTCGCGGACAACGGTGCAACCTTCGGCACCTTCGTATCGCGTCCACCTCCATAGAAGCTTGTTCACCTTGAGATAGGGAATTTTGTCACCGTCGCTCATAACCTGATCGTCTTATTCAATTTCTTCGGGCCCGGATGCGCGGCACCCCGGGACGGAGTTATCTCTTGTTCCTTTGGATTTTTGACGGTCAAGTCAGTTGATCGCAATCAGAAAATGCCGAAAACGGCTCGGAACAGACCACCGAGCCGTCAAAGATATTTCATTCAGATAACCGTTGCCGATCAAGACGTCGAAGTCGACGTCTTCTTCACCACGAAAACAATCCCAGCGGGTTGACGGCGGCAAATACGAAATCCTCGGCGGTAATTGAAGCGGAACCGCGCGCGGCTTCGCGCAATGCCGCCGCCCAGGATTTCGTAGTTGGACGCTAAATGTGCGGGTGCTAGACTCGAAAACCCATCGTCGGTGATCGACCGAATCCGCGTAAAGGGGCGTCCGCATGACCCATTCCCTCCACGGCAAGCAACGCTGGCTCGCGCTAATCGTGCTCTGCCTCGGCGTACTGATGATCGTGCTCGACACGACCATCGTGAACGTCGCGCTGCCGTCCATCGCAGCCGATCTCGGCTTTAGCGAAACTTCGCTCGTGTGGGTCGTCAACGCCTACATGCTGACGTTCGGCGGCTGCCTGCTGCTCGGCGGACGGCTTGGCGATCTGTACGGACACCGCAAGCTGTTTCTCAGCGGCATTACGCTCTTCACGCTCGCTTCGCTCGCCTGCGGCCTCGCGAATTCGCAGGTGCTGCTGGTCGCCGCGCGCGCCGTGCAGGGCCTGGGCGGTGCGATCGTCTCGGCGGTATCGTTGTCGCTGATCATGAATCTGTTCACCGAAGCCGGCGAACGCGCGAAGGCGATGGGCGTGTATGGCTTTGTCTGCGCGGGCGGCGGCAGCATCGGCGTGCTGCTCGGCGGACTGCTCACCAACCTGCTGAGCTGGCACTGGATCTTCCTGGTCAATCTGCCGATCGGCATTGCGGTGTACGCGCTGTGCCTCGCGCTATTGCCCGCTGCGCGCGGCCACGCGCATGGCGAACGGCTCGACGTGGCCGGGGCGCTCAGCGTGACCGCATCGCTGATGCTGGCGGTCTATGCGATCGTCAACGGCAACGAAGCGGGCTGGACTTCGGCGCAAACGCTCGGCCTGCTGTTCGTCGGGCTCGCGCTGCTTGCCGTGTTCCTCGCAATCGAGGCGAGAATCGAACACCCGTTGATGCCGCTCGCTCTGCTGCGTTTGCGCAATGTCGCGACCGCGAACCTGGTCGGCGTGTTGTGGGCGGCGGCGATGTTCGCGTGGTTCTTTATTTCGGCGCTGTATCTGCAGCGCGTGCTCGGCTATCGGCCATTGCAGGTGGGGCTCTCGTTTCTGCCCGCGAACCTGATCATGGGATTCTTTTCGCTGGGACTGTCGGCGCGCGTGGTGATGCGCTTCGGGCTGCGTCGTCCGCTCGCGGCCGGCCTGCTGATCGCGGCATGCGGGCTTGCGCTGTTCGCCCGTGCGCCCGTCGACGGCAGCTTCGTACCCGACGTGTTGCCCGGCATGTTGCTGCTCGGCTTTGGCGCGGGCATCGCGTTCAATCCGCTGCTGCTCGCCGCGATGAGCGACGTCGATCCCGCCGATTCGGGCCTCGCGTCGGGCATCGTCAATACATCGTTCATGATGGGCGGGGCGCTCGGGCTTGCGGTGCTCGCGAGTCTTGCCGCCGCGCGTAGCGAGGCGATGCAGGCGTCGTCGAGTGCGGCGGCTGCGCTGAACAGCGGGTATCACGTCGCGTTTCTGTTTGGGGCGGTTTTTGCGGCGGCGGCCGGCGTGCTGGGTGGGCTGTTGCTGAGGCCGGGGCAGGCGGGTGGCGCCGCGGGCGTGCATGGTGACGCGGCGGAATCGTCTCGGCCCTCCGCCGCGACTGCAAAACCGCAAGCGCGATCAAATGCGTGAGTTCGCCGCTGACTATGCTGGCTTCATGCTGACATGAGAGCCGAGATGAACCCGGTTGGAAAAGCGCTCTGGTATATCGAAAGCCACTTCGCCGGCGAGTTGACGCTCGACGACATCGCCCGCTGTGGCTGCGTATCGCGCTTTCACCTCGCGCGCGCGTTCGAAGCGGCCACCGGGATGCCGGTGATGCGCTACGTTCGCGCACGGCGTTTGAGCGAGGCCGCACGACGTCTGGCCGATGGTGCGCCCGACATCCTCGCGGTCGCTCTCGACGCCGGCTACGGCTCTCACGAAGCATTCACGCGCGCGTTTCGCGAACAGTTCGGGCTCACGCCCGACGCGCTGCGCGCGCGGGGTCATCTCGACAACCTGACCATCGTGGAGCCGATCAAAATGGACGAAACCCTTCTCACCCATCTGGACCCGCCGCGCTTCGAAGACGCGCGAGCGTTTCTCGTCGCTGGACTGAGCGAGCGCTATACGTGCGACAGCAGCAAGGCGATCCCATCCCAATGGCAGCGCTTTGGCGCCTGGTACGGCAGGGTGCCGGGACAGGTCGGCAAGGTGGCTTATGGCGTTGGCTATAACGCCGATGAACTGGGTAACTTCGACTACATGTGCGGCGTCGAAGTCAGCGATTTTTCCGCATTGCCGCCAGAGTTGAATCGTGTGCGCATCGCCGCGCAACGGTATGCGGTGTTCGCTCATCGCGAGCACATCTCAGGCATTCGTCGCACGATGAATACGATCTGGAATCAGTGGTTGCCCGCGTCAGGGCACGTGCCTGCCGATGCACCGCATTTCGAACGGTATGGCGAGCAGTTCGAGCCGGTGACGGGGATGGGTGGAGTCGAAGTCTGGTTGCCGCTGAAAAGTTGATGGTCGATTCGGCGGATGGCCGTTGCGGATGGCCGTTGTGACCGGCCATCCGCCTGATCGTTCACGGAGTGGCATGTCTGCTGTCATGCAATGCATGCGCGTCGTCGTATTCCCGCGAAATGTCCTTATTCGTGTAATCGCCCAATCGCATGGCGGCGGCCACGCTAATCACCGCGCATGCGAAGACATACCACGCCACCGCAAATCCCGAATGGAAGTAAGCATAAAGCGCCGTCGCAATCAACGGTGCCGGACCGCCAGCGATGACGGAAGCCAACTGATAGCCCATCGACGCACCGCTGTAGCGCAAGCGCCCCGTGAACGATTCGGCGATCAACGCGGCTTGGGGACCATACATCATCGCATGCGGCACCAGCGAAAGAACGATGGCCGCGAAGATCCATATCGGGTTATGGGTTCCAACCATGAAAAAGTACAGGAAGCCGAATAGCCCGACAGCAGCGGCACCGATCACATACATGCGTCGACGTCCGATCAGATCAGACACGTGACCAAACAGCGGAATCGTGAAGAACTCCAGCACCGAAGCGGCCAGTACTGCCGTGAGCAACAGATCGCGTGTGACGCCCAGACTCATCACACCATAGGTGAATATAAAGGCCGTGAAAATATAGAACGGCGCCTGTTCCGCCATACGCGCAAGAGCCGACAGAAGAATGTCTTTCGGCTGCCGGCGCAATACTTCACGCATCGGCGCCTTTTCGATCCTGCGCTCAGCGAGCAGCTTCGCGAAGATAGGCGTCTCCAGGATGCTCAAGCGAATATAAAGGCCGATCGCGACCAGCACGATACTGAGGAAAAACGGCACCCGCCAGCCCCAGGTGAGAAATGCGCTGCCGGAAACCTGACTGATGGCAAGCACCACCAGATTCGCGACGAACAATCCCGCCGGTACGCCGAACTGCGGCCAGGACGCGATGAAACCGCGATGCTTGTTGGTACGTGCCCACTCCATCGACATCAGCACCGAACCGCCCCACTCGCCTCCAACGCCCACACCTTGAATGAAGCGCAGCGCCGTGAGCAGGATTGCCCCCCAGATACCGATCGTCGCATAGGTTGGAACAAAGCCCACGGCAAACGTCGCGAGGCCCATCAGCAATAGCGTCACGATTAACGTGGCTTTACGTCCGATGCGATCGCCATAGTGGCCGAAAATCGCCGCGCCCACCGGCCGCGCGATAAAGCCGACAGCGTAAATCAGAAAAGCTTGCAGTGTGCCGACGAGCGGGTCCGATTCAGGAAAGAACAGTTTCGCGAATACCAGACCCGTGACAATGCTGTACAGGAAGAAGTCATACCATTCGATTGTGGTACCAATCGTGCTGGCGATGACAGCACGGCGCAACTGGCGCCGAGCCTCCTCATCCGAGAGGGGCACCGCCCCTGATTGCGTGGCAGCCATTTGATATCTCCCCAAAATGGACGGGTGACGTCTTTTTTTGACATTTGAGGTATTGCGTGGTTCCAGTGAGGACGCGAGGTACGTGCAGCGAAAACAGAGACATTTCGAAATTGCATTTTTTGCCGAATTAGCAATCCGGCAACCCTCGCTCAATGCAATTGATACCGATGCCGCAATCGAATTGGAATTCGAACGAACCGTGGCTTCGGACATGAGCATTCGCGAAGAATTGGGAGCGACTTGCTTCGCACTAGCAGGCATCTCACATGCTCATCACACCCATCCAGACTAACGGAATGTAGATATCCGTCTGCCGCTGATCCAGCGGCGTCTCAGGATAGACACTCAGGTGGTGGAAAAACAGCGGATGGTTCCGCAACTCTTCCCCACTCGAAGGCAACCAGTCGCGATAGACCGGGTAGATCGTCTCGCCGATGTGGTCGGTCGATCCCGTGTGCCGAACCACCGCGCACCGTCCACCCTGCATCACGAGCTCGCGCACGCCATACAGATTCGGCGCGACCGGCTCGTCGATCTCTCCGCAGATATCGAAACGGAATTCATCCGCTGGCACCGTGTCTGGATTGCCGTGCGGGACGCCGAAGGTCCGGCTCGACGCCACCGGTGATTGTCCGCTTTGAATACGCCAATCGATGAACTTGCGCGCACTCTCGTTGACGAGTCCGGGCGAACCACAATGTTCGAGCGCGGCATCGAGAGCCGGGCGCGACGCAAGCGCATCAACTGCACGTAGCGTGCGACGGGCACGTAGGCAGCGGCGGCGTCTGTGTGAGCTAACATGGTCTGGATCGTGCGAGTTTCGATATGGTCGCCGAGGTTGGACACATCTTACCTAGCCGGACTTGCTCGATCTTCAATTGGCTCGCTGCCGAGCCTGGAGAATTTACGTAAACTTATCTTCGTTCACCCGCGCTTCCTGAGATTGTCCGCCGATGCCCTCTTCGATCAGCAATTCGCTCCTTTGGATCTTCGACGCGTTCGAACGCGATCCGACGTATATCCGTCGGCGGATGTTTGGTAGCGACGCTGCGTATATCGATGGGCTGTTGTGCCTGGTTGCCGCGGATCGCGATAAGCCGTGGAATGGGCTGCTCGTCTGTACGTCGCGGGAACGCCATGCTGCTCTGATTACCGATATGCCTGCGTTGCAGCCTCACCCGGTGCTTGGGAAATGGCTTTACGTGCCGCAGGAGGATCCTGCGTTTGAAGACACTGTCGGGCAGTTGACGGCACTCGTGCTGGAGCGGGACCCGCGGGTGGGTGTCGAGTCTAAGCCGAAAAAGCGGCGCGGTAAGTCGGTGTTGCCGGAGGGTTGAAGCGCGGCAGTGCCGTTTCGGTCTTTCTTCCTGTCCGAACGCGCGCTCATGCCGGGCAGATCATCCAATCAGCCGCGAATCGCACCACCCCGTCATACTCTCGCCGACGAACCAGGCAGGGATGTAGAAGGGCATTCGATTGAAGTGGAGTTGCCGCGCTTTCATTGGTGACTACGCGAATTGCGGTCGGGCTTGAAGACCGGAAATAAGATTCGGCTTTGGCACACGCAAGTCGATTCAACCACCTATTCAATGGTCACGCAGTCTGCCGTCATCGCGAACGGTACGGCTTTCGTAGGAACCACATCGAACGAAGAACCGATGGCCGCCTATGTCCCTCCGCCTGCCTGGCAGTGGAGTTTCCGCGGCAGCGTCGTCGCACTCGATGTCGCGACCGGCGCAGTGACGTGGACCAGGCCGGACCCGCTCGGAAGCCGCGCGGAGGCAGCCGTCAGTGTCGCCAATGGCGTGGTCTTCGGATGCAATCTCGACTACACGAATGGCACGATGTACGCGCTCGATTCTTCCAACGGAAAAGTCCTGTGGTCATTCAATAGCGGGGGTGCATGCAATGCCGGGCCGGCCATTGCGGACGGCGTGGTGTTCTGGGACTCTGGCTCGACGAGCGGACCGGGGCCGCTGAAATTGTTCGCCTTCGGTCTGTAGGAAACGCCCGAGGCCCCGTCCGTTCGAGGCGGGGCCTTTGGCTCTTTGCTACGATGTGAGTCTGTTTCGAAGCCGGCGCATTTGGCGCGTAGCGCCCGCCGGCCGGCAGTCATCACCGAACTCACCGAGCACTAGACCTTGACGATCCACATCCGCCCCGCCACCGCTTCCGACGCCCCCCTGATCCTGCGCTTCATCACCGAACTCGCGATCTACGAAAAAGCCGAGCACGAAGTCGTCGCCTGCGTCGAAGACATCGAGAAGAGCCTGTTTTCCGAGGGCGCGGCCGCGAAAGCACTGATCTGCGAAATGAACGGCGAGCCAGTCGGTTTTTGCGTGTACTTCTTTTCGTATTCGACGTGGCTCGGCAAACAGGGGCTTTATCTGGAAGACCTGTACGTATCGCCCGCATCGCGTGGCAGCGGCGCGGGCAAACAGATGCTGCGCCATCTCGCGCAAATCGCCTGCGAAACGGGCTGCGGTCGATTCGAATGGAGCGTGCTCGACTGGAACGAGCCGGCCATCGGCTTCTACAAGTCGATCGGCGCGAATCCGCAAAGCGAATGGGTACGTTATCGTCTCGCCGGCGACGCGCTCAAAGCATTCGCCGAAGGCGAAACCGAACGGAGCACCTAAGCCCGGTCACTGCGCGGACGCCGCGACGGGCGCCACCTCGAATGCATCGCCCGTCGCGAAGAAGGTACCGCCGGCCACGTAATGGCATGTGCGCAGGTCGGGATCGTCGTTGTCGAGTTCGACGCCCGCGTGCGTGCCGACCGCGAGCGTTTGCCCGGCGAAACCGCGGCTCGGCAACTGCAGCCCGAACACGCCGCTCGCTTCGATCAGGCGACGCGTCAGCGTGCGGCTATCGACGACCACCACCACCTTCGGCGGATTGAAGTCGAGCGGCATCGCCCATGACGCGGCCATCACGTTCGATCGACCATCGTGTGCGCTCGTGATCAGCGTAACGGGTCCGTGATTGAGCAGTTGAGTCGCGCGCGACAATTCCACGGTTTCTCGGGTGGCGTTCATAGCATCGTGATGGCGTCGAAAGGATGACGCTGATTGTAGCGGGGCGGGACATATGCGGTGCGGCGTAGGGCCGAGCGATACGAGAGCGATTCGAACCACGCGCGGATGGCGGCCGAATCGAGTTGCCGGGCGGCGGCCCACAAGCCGCCACCCGACCAAACTTCAAACGAATTTCAAGGGACCCTCAATGCGGCGCCTTGCCGTTCGGCACCGCATTGAGCGGCTTGTGCTGCTCGTCGCCGAGTCCCGGGAAGAACGCGTTCCAGGCGGCGCGCACGCCTTGCGCCGCGGTGGCTTCGGCGCCGACCGACTCGGCCGCGCCGTCCGCGGCTTTCGAGGGATCGGCGGACAGGCCGCGCCAGTGCGTGAATACGAGCAACGGCTTTTCGGTCCACACGCCGTCGCCAAATTTCGCAAACGCCGTGTCCCCGCTCGCCAACTGCACTTCGTACCAGCCTTCGCGTACGGGCGTATGGATGGTAAGGTCAAACCACGGGGTCGGTTCGATTTCCTTCATGTCTTCTCCGGTCGGATAGATCGTCATCGATAACCACACTGAACGCATTGTTCGTGCCCATCGCCGGCGCCACACCCGCCGCGCGACGGGACGGGCAACCGCGGCACATGCGGGCAAACCAGCACATCGGACCTGCGAAGTCGCCGCGCATACGACACGATAGCGCGACATGGGCCAGGCGGACAGACGTAAAACTTACATGCCCGGACTGGCGGGCGTACGGCGTGGCGGGGTGGGTTTTTTGCGGGACCGGACGACGGTTTTTCCGCCCCGTTTTGCCGCGCGCTTCGCAGCCGGTCGCGCCTCGCCCTCCAATTGCCGCACCACCTCCGCCAGCGCTTTCACCGCGGGCCCCAAGCGCTCCGCCTCCGTATTGCCATACCCGATCACGAGCCCGTTCGTCTGCTCCGACGCCCCGATCGAAAACCCCGACAGCGCGCGCGGACTCAACCCCAACGCCTGCGCCCGCGCAGTGAGCGCGCGATCGTCGAGCGACGCCGGCAGCCGCAGCGTCAGATGCATGCCGCAATCGCCGCCAAGAATCGTCGCCGCCGGAAAATGCTCGGCCAGCGCGTCGCGCAGCGCCTGCTGCCGCTCGCGGTACAGCCGCCGCATCCGCCCGAGATGCCGCCCGAATTCGCCGCTTTCGATGAAATGCGCGAGCGCCAGCTGCTCCAGCCGATGCCCGCCGCGCAGCATCTCTTGCAGCGCAATAGCGCCGTGCGCGGCGATCGCGCGAGGCAGCACGACGAAGCCGATGCGCAGCGCCGGAAACATCGTCTTGCTGAACGAGCCGACGTACAGCACGGGCGCCGCGTCGACGAGGCCCTGCATGCTCGCGATCGGCTCGCCGGTGTGACGCACCTCGCCGTCGTAATCGTCCTCGATCAGCCATGCGCCGCAGCGCCGCGCCTCGGCAATCAGCGCAAGCCGCCGCGCCACCGACAGCACCGCGCCGGTCGGATACTGATGCGCGGGAGACGTGTAGATCAGTTTCGGCGGATGCGTGTGCCACGCGTCGGCCGGCACGGCCATGCCTTCGGCGTCGACTGGAATCGGCAGCGTGCGCAAGTCGCCCGCGTTGAAAGCGGCCTTCGCGCCGCGATAGCCGGGGTCCTCGATCCATGCGATATCGCCGGGATTGGTCAGCAGTCGCACGCACAGGTTCAGCGCCTCCTGCGCGCCCTCGGTGATCACGACCTGCGAGCCATCGCAGCGCACGCCGCGCGCCATCCGCAGATGCGCGGCGATCGCGTCGCGCAGCGCGGGCTCGCCGGCCGGCGTGCCGTAGCCGAGCGCGCGTGGTAATGCGCGCTCCATCGCACGTTCGAGCGCGCGCCGCCACTCGGCAAGCGGGAAACGGTCCAGCGCGGGCGTGCCGGGGGTCAGCGCGTACCCGTTGTCGGCGTGATTGTGCGACGCCGCGAACTGCTCGACGCGCGCCGCGTATACGACCTCCGGCGCGGCCGACGCCGCCGCCCGCTCGCCGCGCGCGGCGGGGCTCGACAGCGGGCTCACGCGCGTGCCCTGGCGATCGGCGATGACGTAGCCGACCGCGGCGAGATGCTCGTAAGCGATCACGACCGTGTTGCGCGACACGCCCATTTCGGCGGCGAGCAGCCGCGACGACGGCAGCAGCGACCCGGCCGGCAGACGACCGGCGAGAATCGCCTGCTGCAGACGTTCGATCAACTGCTTTTGCAGCGGCGCGGTCCGCTTGGCCCCGCTGGCGCCGCTCGCGGCGAACGCGTCGTCCGCATGGACGAGCGGTCCGATGATTTCGATCATGGTGGCTGGACCTATCGAATAAGCATGTCGTGGATCTTTTGAACATACCACGTTTACCGTATCGTTCCTGCATCGACACGCATCGGCATCCTCCGGCATCGCCCATTCATCGACGGGAGAACAGACATGGAACCCACACGTAACGCCTACGGCCAGCCAATCGGCGCGCCCCTGCCCGGCTGGCCCGGCGCGCAGCCGCCGGGCCGCGAGCCGCTCGGCGGCCGCTATTGCCGGCTCGAAGCGGTCGACGTCGAGCGCCACGCGGCCGACCTCTTCGACGCGTACGGCTCGGCCACCGACGGCCGCGACTGGACCTATCTGGCGGTCGGCCCGTTCGACAGTCTCGCGGCCTATCGTGAGCGTCTGACGCAGATGGCGGCCTCGAAAGATCCGCTGCACTACGCGGTCATCGACCTGGCGACGGGCAAGCCGGTCGGCACGCTCTCGCTGATGCGGATCGATCCGGCCAACGGCGTGATCGAAGTCGGCCACGTCACGTATTCGCCGCGGCTCAAGCGCACGCGCATCGCGACCGATGCGATGTACCTGCTGCTAGGCGAAGTGTTCGACAAGCTCGGTTATCGGCGCTTCGAATGGAAATGCGATTCGCTCAACGAGCCGTCGCGCAAGGCCGCGTTGCGCTATGGATTTACGTTCGAGGGGATCTTCCGGCAGGCGATCGTCTATCGCGAGCGCAATCGCGACACGGCGTGGTTTTCGATCATCGACAGCGAGTGGCCGGCATTGCGCTCTTGCTATGAGCGGTGGCTCGACGCGGGCAATTTCGATGCGCAAGGGCAGCAGGTCGAGCGGCTCGCCGATCTGATCGCGCAGCGCCGAGCGGCGGACGAGGCCCGGTAAAACCAGACGATCGATAACCAGACAACAGCTCGACCAGTTCGCCAAGCGCGATGCCGAGCCAACCGCGTGCCCGAATCCGTGAAATTGTCGTGAATACCGCGCCGGGCGTGGCAGACAGCGGTGGCACCGCCTGCCATCACCGCCCTCCTACGTGATCTCGTATCCACCTTCGTCCGCCAGCGAACGCGAGGCCAAGCGCGGTTCGCGCCGTGCATGGTAAATTCCAGCGTCGGCAAGACAACTCCAAGAACGTTCGGGTGCCCTGAACATCTTCGTCCGGTCCACCCGCCATTGGCGATACAAGGTAGATCGATGATCGACGTGAGTCAGCGTATTGTCTGGCGGCGCCTCTACGTTGCGCTGTGCAGCTGCGTCGCGTTGGCCGGCTGCATGGTCGGCCCCGACTACCACGCGCCGCCAGCGCCGGCCACCGACACCTTCACCACCACGCCGCTGCCCGACCAGACCGCCTCCGCGCCCGGCCCCGCAGGCTTGCCGCAGCGTTTCGCGCCGGCCCAGGACATTCCCGCCGCGTGGTGGACGCTGTTTCATTGCGAGCCGCTCGACGCGCTGATCCGCGAGGCGATCGCCAACAGTCCGAACATGGCCGCCGCGCAGGCGGCGTTGCGACAGGCTCGCGAGAATTACACGGCGCAAGCCGGCGGCACCTTGCTGCCGAGCGTCGACGCGCAACTGAGCGCCACGCGCGAAAAGATCAACGGCATCGCGTTCGGCGAGCCCGGCCTCGTCGAGGAATTCAATCTCTACAACGCGTCGGTCAACGTCTCGTACAAGCTGGACGTGTTCGGCGGCGCGCGGCGCGAACTCGAAGCGCTGCATGCGCAGATCGACTATCAGCGCTTCCAGCTGCAGGCCGCCTATCTCACGATATCGGCCAACATCGTGACCGCGGCGGTCAAGGAAGCGTCGGTGCGCGCGCAGATCGACGCGACCGAGCGGATCGCTACCGAGGAAGAGCAGCAGCTGAACGTGCTCGACCAGCAATTCTCACTCGGCGGCGTGAGCCGCACGGCCGTGCTCGCGCAGGAAACGCTGCTCGCGCAGACCCGCGCGACGCTGCCGCCGCTGCAACAGCAGCTCGATCAGGCCCGCCATCAGCTTGCGGTACTCGCCGGCAAGCTGCCGAGCGATACCTCGGTGCCCGACTTCACGCTCGACATGTTCTCGCTGCCCGACACGCTGCCCGTGAGCCTGCCGTCGTCGCTGGTGCACCAGCGCCCCGACATCCTTGCCGCCGACGCCACGCTGCATCAGGCGAGCGCGCAGGTCGGCGTCGCGACCGCGGCGATGTATCCGCAGATCACGCTGTCCGCGAGCTACGGCGCCGAAGCGTTGACGCCCGCGCAGGTGCTCAGGGCCGGCAGCACGATCTGGAGCATCGGCGCGGGCTTGCTGCAACCGGTCTTTCACGGCGGCCAGCTGAGCGCGCAGAAGCGCGCGGCCGAGGCCGCCTACGAGCAGGCCGGCGCGCAATACCGCGAGACGGTGCTGCTCGCGTTCCAGAACGTTGCGGACACGCTGCGCGCGCTCGAACACGACGCAACCGGCCTCAAGGCGCAGACCGACGCGTCGCGCGCCGCGAGCGATTCGCTCGAACTGACGCGCGGACAGTATCACGTCGGCGGTGTCAGCTACCTCGCGCTGCTCGACGCGCAACGCCAGTATCAGCAAACGGTCGTGAGTCTCGCGCAGGCGCAGGCCGCGCGTTACGCCGATACGGCGGCGCTGTTCCAGGCGCTCGGCGGCGGCTGGTGGAATGCCGCCGCGCCCGAGTCCGCGGCCGCGCCGGCCGCCGCGTCGGCGAGCGCGTCGAACACGTCGTCGCCATCAGCAACGACGGCAACCGCCGCAACGCCACATTGACCGTGCCCTGACGCAACCCCAGCCCTCGCCCCAAGCCGAGCAAGGACATCACGATGGCCGAAAGAAAACCGATGACAAAGCGGATGGTGATCATGTTGATCAGCGTCGGCCTGCTGCTCGCCGCGCTGGTCGGCTTCAACCTGTTCCGCGCGCACATGTTCGCGAAGTTCATGACGGCCAACACCGCGCCGCCCGCCACGGTCTCGGCGGTGGTGGTCCACTATCAGTCGTGGCAGCCGCAGCTCGCGGCGGTCGGCAGCCTGCGCGCGGTGCGCGGCGTAGACGTGACGACCGAAGTCGCCGGCCTCGTGCGCGAGGTCGCGTTCGTGTCGGGGCAGGAAGCGAAAGCCGGACAGATCCTCGTGCGACTCAACGCCGACAGCGACGTCGCACTGCTGCAATCGCTGCAGGCCGCGGCCCAACTCGCACAGACGGTCTACGAGCGCGACCGCGCGCAGTACGACATCAAGGCGATCGCGAAGGCGCAGCTCGACGCCGATGCGGCCGACCTCAAGGGCAAGAAGGCGCAGGTCGCGCAACAGCAGGCGCTCGTCGACAAGAAGACGATTCGCGCGCCGTTCGCGGGGCGCCTCGGCATCACGACGATCAATCCGGGGCAATACCTGAATCCCGGCGACGCGATCGTCACGCTGCAAGCCATCGATCCGATCTACGCCGACTTCTCGGTACCGCAACAACAGCTCGGCCAGCTCGCGATCGGCGCAACCGTCAGCGTCGACACCAACGCGTACAGCGGAAAAACCTTCACCGGCAAGATCCAGTCGGTGAGCCCGAAAGTCGACAGCGCGACGCGCAACGTACAGATCGAAGCGAGCGTCGACAATCGCGAGCGCAAGCTGCTGCCCGGCATGTACGCGAACGTGAAGATCGACTCGGGCGCCGAACAGCGCTACCTGACCCTGCCGCAAACGGCGATCACCTACAACCCGTACGGCGCGACCGTGTTCATCGTGAAGCCCGGCACGCAGCCCAACGCGCAGGGCAAGACGCTGCCCGTCGCGCAGCAGGTGTTCGTAACGCCGGGGCCGACGCGCGGCGACCAGGTGGCGATTCTGAAGGGCATCGACGACGGCACGCAGGTCGTGACGAGCGGCCAGATCAAGCTCAAGAACGGCACGCCGCTGATCATCGACAACCGCGTGCAGCCGTCGGACAGTCCGAATCCGACGCCGCAGGAACAATAAGCGAGGCCGCCCGATCATGTTCACGGACATCTTCATTCGCCGGCCGGTACTCGCTTCGGTCGTGAGCCTGCTGATCCTCGTGCTCGGGTTGCGCGCGCTCGCGGTGCTGAAGGTCAGCCAGTATCCGCAGACCGAGAACGCGGTCGTCACGATCACGACGGCCTACTATGGCGCGAACTCGGACACCATCGCCGGCTTCATCACGCAGCCGCTCGAAGCGGCGATCGCGCAGGCACAGGGCATCGACTACATGTCGTCGACGAGCATCACGGGCGTGTCGACGATCATCGCGACGCTGCGTCTGAACTACGATGCGAACCGCGCGCTGACCGAGATCAACACGCAGATCGGCTCGGTGCGCAACCAGTTGCCGCCGCAGGCGCAACAGCCGGTGCTGACGGTGCAGACCGGGCAGACCACCGACGCGATGTACATGGGCTTCTACAGCAGCGTGCTGCCAAGCAACAACGTCACCGATTACCTGCTGCGCGTGGTCAAGCCCAAGCTCGATTCGATCCAGGGCGTGCAGACCGCCGAAGTGCTCGGCGGGCGGCAGTTCGCGATGCGCGCGTGGCTCGACTCGGCGCGGCTCGCCGCGCACGGCGTGAGCGCGAGCGACGTGTACACCGCGCTCGGCAACAACAACTATCTCGCCACGCTCGGCACGACGAAGGGGCAAATGGTCAGCGTCGACCTGGAAGCGGGCACGGACCTGCATACCGTCGACGACTTCAAGCAGCTCGTCGTCAAGCAGAAGAACGGCTCGATCGTGCGTCTCGAGGATGTCGCGAACGTCGTGCTCGGCGCCGACAGCTACGACTTCAACGTCGCGTTCAGCGGCAAGCGGTCGGTGTTCATCGGCATCAAGGTCGCGCCGGACGCGAACATTCTCGACGTGGCCAAGCGCGTGAAAACCGTGTTTCCCGATCTGCAGAAGCAGTTTCCGACCGGCATGACGGGCGACATCGTTTATGACGCGACCGACTTCGTCAACACCGCGATCAGGGAAGTGATCAAAACGCTCGTCGAAGCGCTCGTGATCGTGACCGTCGTGATCTTCCTGTTTCTCGGCAGCTTCCGCGCGGTGATCGTGCCGTTGATCGCGATGCCGCTGTCGCTGATCGGCACGTTCTTCGTGATGCAGGTGCTCGGCTATTCGATCAATCTGCTCACGCTGCTCGCACTCGTGCTCGCGATCGGGCTCGTCGTGGACGACGCGATCATCGTCGTCGAGAACGTCGATCGGCACATGAAGCACGAAGGCAGAACACCGTTCGACGCCGCGCTGATCGCCGCGCGCGAACTGGGCGGCCCGATCGTCGCGATGACCGTCGTGCTGATCGCCGTGTACGCGCCGATCGGCTTCCAGGGCGGGCTGACGGGCGCGCTCTTCACCGAATTCGCGTTCACGCTCGCGGGCGCGGTGACGGTGTCGGGCGTGATCGCACTCACGTTGTCGCCGATGATGTGCTCGCGCTTCTTCCGCGCCGCGCAGGAGTCGGGCCGCTTCGCGCGTTTCGTCGACCGCCAGTTCGAGCGCGTGCATCGCGGCTACGGCCGCCTGTTGCATGCGACGCTCGACACCTGGCCCGTGTTCGTGATCATGGGCGCGCTGCTGCTGTGCGGCACCGTGTATCTGTTCATGACCTCGAAGTCGGAACTCGCGCCGCAGGAAGACCAGGGCATCGTGCTCTCGCAGATCATCGGGCCGCCCAACGCGACGATCCAGCAGATGCAGACCTACGCCGACCAGGTGTTCGATGCTTCGAAGACACTGCCCGAATATTCGCAGATGTTCCAGCTGACGGGCTCGCCGACCATCAACCGGGGCATCGGCGGCGTGCTGTTCAAGACCTGGGATCAGCGCGGCAAGAACGCGACCGTGCTGCAGCAGGAGTTGCAGCAGAAGTGGAATCAGATCGCGGGCGCGCGCGTCGCGGCGTTCCAGTTTCCGCCGCTGCCGGGCGCGCAGGGCTTGCCGGTGCAGTTCGTGATCAGCACGACCGAGCCGTTCGAAAACCTCAACGAGGTGTCGCAAGCAGTGCTGGAAAAAGCGCGCGCGAGCGGCATGTTCTTCTTCGTCGATAGCGACCTGAAAATCGACAAGCCGGAAGTGACGCTCGTCGTCGATCGCGACAAGGTGGCCTCGCTCGGGCTGTCGCAAAGCGACGTCGGACAGGCGCTCGGGTCGGCGCTGGGCGGCGGCTACGTCAACTACTTCTCGATTGCGGGACGCTCGTACAAGGTGATTCCGCAGGTGTTGCAGATCGACCGGCTCAATCCGTCGCAAGTGCTCGACTACTATCTGCGCACGCCGGACGGCAACGTGATTCCGGCGTCGACGATCGCGCATCTGCGGCACAGCGTCGTGCCCGAATCGATCAACCACTTCCAGCAGTTGAACTCGGCGACGATCTCCGGCGTGATCGTGCCGGGCGTGTCGCAAGGCCAGGTGCTCGATTTTCTGCGCAAGGCGACCGCGCAGGTCGCGCCGGCCGGCTATTCAGCCGATTACTCGGGAGAGTCGCGCCAGTTCGTGCAGGAGTCGGGCGGCTTCGTCATCACGCTGTTGCTCGCGACGATCATCGTGTTCCTCGCGCTCGCGGCGCAATTCGAGAGTTTCCGTGATCCGATCGTGATCCTGATCTCGGTGCCGATGGCGCTGTTCGGCGCGCTGATCTTCATCAACATCGGCCTGACGACGCTGAACATCTACACGCAGGTCGGCCTCGTCACGCTGATGGGGCTCGTCAGCAAGCATGGCATTCTGATCGTGCAGTTCGCCAACGAACTGCAGCGCGCGGGCCGCGCGAAGCGCGAAGCGGTCGAGGAAGCGGCGGGCGTGCGGCTGCGCCCGATCCTGATGACGACCGCGGCGATGGTGCTCGGTGTGGTGCCGCTCGTGATCGCGTCGGGTGCGGGCGCGGCGGGCCGCAACGCAATGGGGCTCGTGATCTTCACCGGGATGTCGATCGGCACGCTGTTCACGTTGTTCGTCGTGCCGGCGATGTACATGTTTCTGGCCGCCGAACACCAGCGGCATGCTCAGGCGCCGAAGGCCGACGAGGCGGGTCAGGCGGGTTAGAGCCTGGGTGATCGCGTACCCGGCGCGCGGGTTGTTGTCCGAAATCTGAAAGCCGTCGTCCTGATGCCCTTACTCGCATCACTTAGACTACGGTGCATTCGCTGCGCAACGCGGCGCAAGACCAACCGGAGCCACGCACGATGAAAGCGATTCAGTTCAAATCTTTTGGCAACCCCGAAGTGCTCGAATACGTCGATCTGCCGACGCCGCAGGCCGACGCGGAGCATGCGGTCGTGCGGGTCATGGCGGCCTCGGTCAATCCGAGCGACGTGAAGAACGTGTCCGGCCATTTCGAACATACGGTGCTGCCGCGCACGCCGGGGCGCGACTTCAGCGGCGTGGTGGTGGACGGCCCGGCCGCGTGGCTCGACGCCGAGGTGTGGGGAACCGGCGGCGACATCGGCTTCACGCGCGACGGCACGCACGCCGAGTACCTCGGCATTCCGGTCGCGGCGCTGTCGCGCAAGCCCGTGGCGTTGAGCCACGTCGAGGCGGCGACCATCGGCGTGAACTTCGTGGTCGCGTGGCTCGGCAGCGTCGAATACGCGAAGTTGCAGGCCGGCGAGACCATTGCCGTGCTTGGCGCGGCCGGCGGTGTCGGTGGCGCGGTCGTGCAGATCGCGAAAGCGCGAGGCGCGCGCGTGATCGCCGTCGACCGCCGGCCGCTCGATCCCGCCACGCCCGCGGGCCGCCTGATCGACGCCTACGTAGCGTTCGACGAACACGCGGCCGCACGCGTGCGCGAACTGACCGGCGGCGCGGGCGCGGAAGTCGTGTACGACACGGTAGGCGGTGTCGCGTTCGAGACCGCGCTGAGTCTCGCGAAGCGGCGCGGCCGCGTGCTCGAAATCAGCGGGACCGGCAAGCGCCGCGTCGAGTTCGATCTGATCGACTTCTATCACAACGAGACGCAATTGCTCGGCGTCGACAGCGCGAAGCTCGGCGTCGCGGAATCGGCGCCGCTGATGACGGCGCTCGTCGAGGGCTTCGACGACGGCAAGCTGAGCGGCCCGGCGATCGCGCACGAATTCCCGCTCGCCCGCGCGCGCGAAGCCTACGAGGCGGTCGCCGCCGGCACGCGCGGGCGCGTCGTGATTCGCATGCAATAACCGTCCCTCTGACACAGTGCATTGAAGCTGCGGCCTCCGGGCGTCGGCGACACGCTAAGATTGAGGCCGCCGGGCGCCCGCCCCGTCCGGCGAGAACGACAAAAGCATTGCCTCGGAGAATCTGATGTCTGAAGAATATGAAGTGCACGGTCCGCACGACCATGCCGTCGAACACGCCGGCCACGCCGCGCATCACGACGCCGATCCGTTCGCGAGCCGCATGGCCGTGATGACCGCGATCCTCGCGACGATCGGCGCGCTGTGCGCGTACCAGAGCGGCAACGCCGAAAATCTCGCGCTGTTCTACAAGAACGAAGCCGCGATCAAGAAGACCGAAGCGTCGAACCAGTGGAGCTACTACCAGGCGAAGGGCGAAAAGGAAAACCTCGCGGAACTCGGCGCGGCGCTGTCGGCGCCCAATAGCGACGCGCACGCGAAGTTCGTCGCCGACGTCGAGAAATACAAGCAGCAGAAGGAGCCGATCCGCGCGAACGCAGAAGCGATCGAAAAACAGGTCGTCGCCGCCGATACGCGCAGCGAAACGCTGTTGCACGGCCATCACCGCTGGGCTCAGGCGACGCTGCTGATTCAGGTCGCGATTGCGCTGTGCGCGATCACGCTGCTCACGCGCAAGAACTGGCTGCGCAATCTGTCGTACCTCGTCGCGGGAGTGGGCGTCTTGACCGCGGGCGCGGCGTTTTTCGGGCTATGAGCGGGATGGTCGCGTTACTTTTCACCCAGAGCTTCGGCGGCGCCAGCGCATGTGAGCACCGGCACGTTCGCCGCGATGCTCGGCATGGTGTTCGTCGTCGCGAGCAGCTGGTATGGGTTCGTCGCGCTGGCGCTGTCGCATCAGCGCATCGCGTCGGCTTATCGGCGCGGCAAGAGGTGGGTGGATCGTGTGTGCGGCGGCTTGATTGTTGCGTTGGGGGTGCGGCAGCTGATTCGTTGAGGCGGCACTGACGTGTGCGTGAGCACCAATGTGCCAGCACCAATGTGCCAGCCTCAATCCGCGAGCCCGCGCGCACGCTCCAGCAACAACTCGCGCTCGCGCGTATTGCGCGTCATCGCCGCGGCGCGCTCGAACTCCGCGCGGGCTTCGTCGACGCGTCCAAGCTTGACCAGCAGATCGCCGCGCACGCTCGGCAACCAGTGATAATTCGCGAGCGCCGAACCGGCAGCGAGCGCATCGACGATCTCGAGTCCGACCGCCGGCCCGAACGCCATCCCCACCGCGACCGCGCGATTCAACTCCACTACCGGCGACGGCGCGACCTGCGCCAACGCATCGTAGAGCGCGACGATCTGCGCCCAGTCGGTGTCCTCGGCGCGGCGCGCTCGCGCATGGCACGCGGCGAGCGCCGCCTGCAATGCATACGGCCCGCTCTCGCCGCCGAGCGCATGCGCGTTGTCCAGCGCCGCGAGGCCACGGCGAATCAGCAGCGGGTCCCAGCGGCTGCGGTCCTGATCGAGCAGCAGTACTGGACGCCCCTGGGCGTCGGTGCGCGCGTGCGTACGCGACGCCTGAATCTCCATCAGCGCAACGAGACCGTGGACTTCGCTCTCGTCGGCTACGAGTCCGCTCAACACGCGCCCGAGCCGCAACGCCTCCTCGCATAGCGTCGGGCGCATCCAGTCGTCGCCGGCCGTGGCCGAATAACCTTCGTTGAAAATCAGGTAGATCACCTGCAGCACCGACGCGAGCCGCGCCGCGCGCGCGTCCGCCTGCGGCACCTCGAACGGCACGCGCGCCGCCGACAGCGTGCGTTTCGCGCGCACGATCCGCTGCGCGATGGTCGCCTCCGGCACGAGAAACGCGCGCGCGATTTCGTCGGTGGTGAGGCCGCCGAGCAGGCGCAGCGTCAGCGCGACGCGCGCATCGGTCGACAGCACCGGATGGCACGCGGTGAAGATGAGCCGCAGCAGATCGTCGCCGATGTCGTCGGCGCGCGCGGCGTCGAGCGCATCGACGAAATCGGGCACCACGTGCGCTTCGATCGCGTCGAGATCGTGGCCGAGCTCCTCGCGCTTGCGCGCATGCAGCGCTTCCTGGCGCAGGCGATCGAGCGCGCGGTTCTTCGCGGCGGTCATCAGCCACGCTCCGGGGTTGTCGGGCACGCCCGCGTCCGGCCAATGCTCGAGCGCGGCCACCAGCGCGTCCTGCGCGAGTTCCTCGGCGAGTCCCACGTCGCGCACGATCCGCGCGACGTGAGCGATGACCTTCGCGGATTCGATCCGCCAGACAGCGTCGATCGCACGATGGGTGGCCTGTATCGTCACGGCGTCAGCCTTCACCTGCTGCCGGCGGTTGCGCGTTCAGGAACATGTACGCGGGCTCCCAGACGTAGTCCATCAAATCAGCGGCGATCGTCTTCGAGCTTGTGAAAGCGCTCGACTTCCGGCCCCGGCTCGAAGTCGTCGAGTTCGAACAGTTGCCGCACCTCGATTTCGCCATCGGCGTGCTCACCGAACGGCGCCGGAAAACGTCGCGCCCATTCCATCGCCTCGTCGCGCGAGCGCACCTGGATCAACGTGTAGCCCGCGATCAGCTCCTTGGTCTCGACGAACGGCCCGTCCACGATGCTCCGTTTGCCGCCGCTATAGCGCACGCGCCAGCCTTTCGAGCTCGGCTGCAGGCCCGTCGCGTCGAGCAGCACGCCGGCCTTCGCGAGTTCTTCGTGGTAGGCGCCCATGGCGGCGATCAGCGACGGTTCGGGCATCTCGCCGGCTTCGCTCGCGGCCGTGGCTTTGACGATGATCATGAATCGCATGTCGTTGCTCCTTGTTGTTAGTGGTTGGTCGTGAGTGGATTCTTGTGAATCGCCTGGCGGGGCCACGCCGGCTCGCCCCTTACTCACACGACGCGCGATGCACGGTCCGATCGACACGCGCGGCGGTCCCCACATCCCAGGGAAAATACCGAAGCGAGTGAAGTGGGAGTCACACGTTCCTAGATGAAGCACGGTCCGAGCTTGCGCACCTCGACCGTGCACCACGACGCCGCCGGGCAGGTTTGCGCGATCGCCACGGCCTCTTCACGGCTGTCGCAGTTCAACAGAAAGAAGCCGCCGATCATCTCCTTCGCCTCGGCGAACGGCCCGTCGACGAGCTTCGATTGGCCATGGCGGACCTGCACGCGCACGGCGTCCTTCTGCGAAGTCAGTGACTCGACCGCGAGCAGCTTGCCGCGCGCTTTCAGGTTCTCGGAGAAACGCACCATCTGGTCGTAGAGGTCGCGGCCCGCGGCTTCGGCGCGCTCCTCGCGTTGGTCCGTGGGTTCGACGATCAGCAGCATGTAGGACATGATGTCTCCGATAGGGCTCGGTTGTATGCGCGGGTCGGCATCGCAACGACGCCAGCGACGCCTCGCCTCGGCGGTATGCGGGAGGTACGTGAGCAGGTAGGCGGGAAGCAGGCGCAGCCAGTCTAGCAAGCGGGAATCGCAGCGGCAAACGCGCCCGGCGGGACTTCTACGGACACTCGTAACAAGCCGCGCCACGCGCATCGGCCGGCCTCGCGCGACGCGTCGATGCCGCTTTCAATGTGTCCGGAATCCATTTATGTCCGCGCTGAAACGGTCGTATCAGCCGTTCGACGAAACGCAGCGCAACGGGCAGCCACTCGCCCGGGCTCGCCGATAGCGCATTGAGCGCAGCGCCGGTGACCCGCGACGCTTCCGAAATGCGCGCCTGATGCGTGCCGCTCAAACCGCCGCTTCCGCCAGCGCCCGCAGTCGCGCGGAACGCATCAAACCTTCGATCATTTTCGCTTCCGCGCTCGCCAGCTCGCTCAGCGACGCCGCCGACAACTGTCCGTCGAAAATCGCTAGCGCCGCGCACAGACTTGCGTAGTCGTCGTCTTCGAGCGACCAGCGGCCAGTCTGGCGCTCGCGCACATCGAGCCGCACCATCGCCGCATGCGCGCTTTCGATGTCGGCGCGCGCGTCGGCGCCCCGTCCGGTATGCACAAGTTCCTGCGACACCAGCAAATGCCGGCTCAGCGTCGTGTGCAGAATGCGCGCGCCGTGGCCGCGGCGGAATGCATCGAGCGCGGCGTAGGCCTGCAACAGCATGGTCTGCGTGACCGGCGCGTGCGCGGTGCGGCTCTGGGTCAGAGAACGCAACAAGGGGGACATGGCCGTGCGGCCGGGCTTGTGAACTCGCGACTTGTTGGACATCGATTCAACCTCCTTCTTTCGGCAGCGCGCCCGGACTTCGGCACGCGACGGCGGCAAACGCCGCGCTCAAACGTCCGACGTATTTCGCGCCCGACAGTTCACCCCATGCGGACGCCATGCGACGCGCCCGTTCTTCGAACGTATCGAAGAACGCAATGTCCGCATATCGGTTCGACGCCGCCAGAAACAAGAATCCCGCTTCGTTGCGACGAAAAAAAGCCCTGTTCCGCGAGGAACAGGGCTGACAGGATGGAACGGCCGAGCAGGCGCGTGGATGCCTGCCAACCTATAACCACCTAACCTGCAAAGCTATTGCTTACGTGTACTGCACCGGCAATTTCTACCGCTCGACAGCAAGCTTCAACTGCCGATTCAAACTACCACTTCAATTGCGACTGCATGTGGGCCGGTCCTCGCTATCTGCTACTTCTGGCCGCTACCCCTGTTGCTTCGCGCTCATGCTCGATGCATTGCGCGCTTGTATTGCGTCAACTGCGGACTGCAAACCTGCCAGATACGCACTGCGAACTGCGAACTGCAGACTTCATCAACGGTACGGTTCAAATCCGACACGAGGGGAAGATCGCATCGATGGAGGTCGGTGATTCCTCGCTCCATGGAAAAGAGTGTATGCGCGCACGCGCGAAAGCAATTCAGCGAAGCGAAGCGCTTTGGTGGGTTAATTTGGCGAATCGATGTAACAGCGTGCCTATGTAGCGCTCGATGTGAAATCATCAGCGATTGCACCGAAACGGTGCTGCGAAAGCCTGAGAGAAAAACGCGAAGTGCGAAGCCGGCCGCATTCAGGCCGAGCGGAGCCAGTGCCGTCGCGCCGGCGTCATCGCGTGTGCAGCTTCGAGCGATGACGCACGTCAACCGCGTGTGGAGAAATCGTCGATCGTCAGCAAGACCTTCTCACCGGGACGCGCGAGCATTTTTCGTTCGGCGATCGCCGTAATACGTTTGCGCCCATCCGCGAACGTCTTCAGAACGCGCGCCTCACCCGCGCCGCGTTGCAGCCAGAAGTGCTGCTCGAGCGCCTCGCGCGTGACCGCGCATTCAAGGTCTCGTCCCTGCGACGAAAGCTGGAAAATCACCGCGCGTCCATCTGCCGAGACGCTGGGTACCACCTCGATCATCGTCATAGCCCACCTCGCAACGTTGATTACGACGTTCGCCGCATAACGCGAACCTCCCCGGATAACCATCTGGACGCTCGCCGCATCGGATGACGCGGCAAGCGGACGTTCGCGCGCCAATGGTCGGAGGCCTCGTCTTGTCTGTTCGTACGTTGGTGCGGATAGCGCGGCCGCGATGGGTCGACGACCGTGCCCGCGAAAAGCGAATCAACCTTTAGCAATGCGCATGCCACACAGCGCAGCAAGCGGCGCCTCGCCGCATCGAGCGTTCGCCATGCATCGCAAAGTGAGAAGACTGCAACATAGCCGCGTGGTAAAAAAGCGCAGCCGGCGCGACAATCGACGACAATTCTTACTCGCGCTTCGCACGATCATCGCGCGCCACCACCTTGCCGACATGTCCGCCCAACTGCCCGACCAACGATCCGGGTTGACCTTGCGCCCCGCACAACCCGACGACGAAGCCTTCCTGCTCGAACTGCGCAAGACGACGATGACCGAACACCTGGCGCGCGCCGGCGAGCCGACCGACGACGACGTCCATCGCGCGCGCCTGTTGCATCGCTACGACGCGGCGCAGGTGGTCTGCATCGACGGCGCGCCCGCGGGCTTGTTGAAGGCGCATCGCAACGACGTCGAATGGTTCGTCGTGCAGTTGCAGATCGCGCCGGCGCTACAGGGTCGCGGCATCGGCGAGCAAGCGCTGCGCACGATCCTGCGCGCCGCCGCGGCCGAAGCGTTGCCGGTCAGCTTGCAGGTGCTCAAGGGCAATCCCGCCAAACGGCTGTACGATCGTCTTGGCTTCGAGATCGTCGGCGAGGATCAGACACAGTTTCACATGCGACTTGCAGCGCGCGCGCCGGCGGAAAGCGAAGCAGAACGAATGTCGGATAAAGACTGATACGGAACGAGCCTCGCAATGAACTCT
The DNA here is from genome assembly GCF_014397645.1 of Paraburkholderia sp. 31.1. Taxonomy (NCBI): domain Bacteria; kingdom Pseudomonadati; phylum Pseudomonadota; class Betaproteobacteria; order Burkholderiales; family Burkholderiaceae; genus Paraburkholderia; species Paraburkholderia sp. 31.1. Next base: position 49,866 of record NZ_VZQN01000014.1, on the reverse strand, counting down.
GATAAGACTTTTCGCGCTGCTTCAGCGATACAAAGCTGGCACGCGCACATCTACTTCGACCCGGCGAGCCGCGATGCCGCCTGGGCGTTTCGCGAGCAGATCGACGCGCATTGGGGCGACAAACTGCAAATCGGGCGCTTCCACGAACGGCCGGTCGGGCCGCATCCGATGTGGTCGTATCAGCTCGCCTTCGCGCACACGCAGTTCGCCGACGTGGTCGGCTGGCTCACGCTCAATCACGGCGCGCTCGATGTCTTTCTGCATCCGAACACCGGCGACGCGCTGCGCGATCATCGCGACGCCGCCGTGTGGATCGGGCACTCGCACGAGCTCGTGCTGAAGGCGCTGCTATAGCACCGCTGCGAACGCTACGGCGGCGTGCTCACATGTTCGTGTACGCGCTGCACCAGCCGCGCGACGCGACCTGTTTAGTGCCGAACAGCGTGCAGCCGCCGTATGCGTCCGATGCCTTGCCCTGGAACAGCGAGCAGTTCGCGCACGATTGCCCGGCCGCGAAGTTCGGAAATCTGGCCTTGTCGACCTTCGACGCATCTTCGGTATAGCCGACCGCCTGCGCCTGCGGATCGCTCTCGCTGAGCGCATTGGGAACGGTCGCGGCGAACGCGACCCGAGACAGCGCGAGCGACGAGCCGACGCCCGCGCTGACCAACAGAAAATGGCGCCGCGATGTTTTCATTTTCGTTTGCCTCTGGGTGGGGACTGAGGGATGCGTTCAATCGAGAAAGCGCGCGAAGCGCTCGACCGGTTCGCGCTCGGGGCGCAGCGTATTGACCGGCGCGTTGGGGTCGCCGAAACCGAGCGACATGCCGCACACAAATTGCTCGTTTTCGGGCAAGCCGAGATGTCCGGCAATCAGTCGATGAAACTGCATGAACGCGGCCTGTGGACAGGTGTCGAGACCGCGCCCGCGCGCGGCCGTCATGATCGCCTGCAGGAACATGCCGTAGTCGAGCCAGCTGCCGCGCTCGAGGCTGCGATCGATCGTGAACAGCAGGCCGACGGGTGCGTCGAAGAAACGGAAGTTGCGCGAGTGCTGTTCGTGCATGCGCGCCTTGTCGCCCTTCTCGATGCCGAGCAGGCTATACATGTCCCAGCCGATCTTGCGACGCCGGTCGATGAACGGCGACTGCCACTGGCGCGGATAGTACGCGTACTCCTCCTGGTACAGCTCGTCGCGCTGCGGATCGTCGTAGGCCGCGAGCAGATCGCGCGACAGACGCGCGAGCGATTCGCCCGTCAGCACGTACACCTTCCACGGCTGCGTGTTGGTGCCCGACGGTGCGTGGCTGGCGGCTTCGAGAATCGCTTCGATGTCGGCGCGCTGCACCGGTGTCGGCAGAAAGGCGCGCACCGAGCGCCGCGTGGTCAGCGCGGTGTCGACGGGGTTCGCGGAAGAGGTCATCGGCGGATGGCGGCAGAGCCTGCGGAGTAGGTCTGCGACGATTCTAGCGCGTACCGCTCAAAGCCTGCCCGCCAGCGCGCAGGCATCGCCCGAAGCGTTGCGCTGCGCCCTTACATCGTCCCCAACACCACCGCCGCCGCAATCGATCCGACCACGAGCGCGAGCCCCACCGTCTTGCGCTTGTTCAACTCGGTCCACAACAGCACGCCCGTCAACGACAGCAGGATCAGGCTGCCCGCGAGCGTATCGATCAGCAGCACCCAACCGACGCTCAAGCCAACACCCTTGTGCATGTTCGTCAGCATCGCGAGAAAGGTGTTCGCGCTGCGCTTGACCGTCACGGTGTGGTTGCCGACCCAGTATTCGGCCGACGTGTTTTCCTTCGGCGACCCGAAACTCAGTTGCCAGTGCTCGGGCTGCACGACGCTGCGATCGCCCCACGCCACCGGATGCTCGGCTTCCTTCTGCACGCGCCCCGGATTGCCGGCGATTTTCAGCTCCTGCTTGAGCCACTTCGCGAGCTCGCGCGGCGTTTGCGGCGCCGGTTGCGGCAGCGGCACCTGCATCACCGATACCTGCGGCTCGCCGGTCGAGACGCGCAGCGGGCCGCCACGATGATTCAGAAAGAAGCCCGTCGTGCCGAACAGCAGACCGAGCGCCGCGCCCCACAGTCCAACCCACCCATGCACCTTGCGCAGCCACTTGATGAAGGTCGCGCGACGCGAGCGCTGCTGGCGCGATTTCAGTTTATGGTCATCGAGCCGACGCGGCTCCTGCGCGCCATGTTCGCGGGCCGCGGGCGGTTGAATGTCGAGGGTGTCCGATACGCTCACGTTTCACTCCAGGTGCGCAGCAGATTGTGATAACAACCGACGAGGCTGCGTCGCGCAGCTTCGTCGGCATGGGTGGCATTGAGCCGTTGAATCGCGGTGTCCATGTCGAACAGCAGCGCGCGATGCGTGTCGCTGCGCACGAGGCTCTGCACCCAGAAGAAGCTCGCCACCCGCGCGCCGCGCGTGACTGGCGTCACCTGGTGCAGACTCGTCGCCGGATAGACGATCATGTCGCCGGCCGGCAGTTTCACCTGCTGCACGCCGTAGGTGTCCTCGATCACGAGTTCGCCGCCGTCGTATTCGTCGGGCGCGCTGAGAAACAGCGTCACCGACACGTCGGTGCGCAGCTTCACGCCGTTCGGCAGCACGCGCACCGCGCCGTCGACGTGGCTGCCGAACTGCATGCCGCCCTCGTAGCGGTTGAAGAGCGGCGGATAGACCTGGTTGGGCAGCACCGCGCTGATGAACAGCGGATTGCGTTCGATCGCCGCGAGAATCACATCGCCGAGTTCGCGCGCGAGCGTCGAGTGCTCGGCGATCTGCTGATTGCGCTTGACCGGCGCGCCCTGATAGCCCGCGGTCGCGCGGCCATCGACCCACGCGTCGCCGGCTCGATCGAGCCGCTCGCGCATGAAGCGCAACTGCCCGGCGTCCAGTACCTTCGGAATGTGCAGCAACATAGTGTGTCCTTCGCGTCGGCTTGCCGTTTGCAGAAGCGGCAAGCCGTACGCATGCGCTCAGTGCGTATCAAAAGCGCGTATCAAAAGCGGTAGTTGAACGTCGCGAGCAGCGTGCGGCCGATGCCCGGCACCGAACGTCCGCCGTCCGACGGAATCAACGCGTCGGAGTAGTACTTGTTGGTGAGGTTCAGCAGGTTCAGGCGCACGTCGTACTTCTTCGCGTGATAGGCCGCGGTCGCGTCCCAACGCGTGTAGCCCGGCACCTTCACGTAGTTCGTATTCGACGCATAACGTGGCGACATGTAGATCGGACCGCCGCCGATTTCCCAGTGCGGCGTGATCGCGTATGTGGTCCAGAACGTCAGCGTGTTGCGCGGCGTGTTGGCCGGCGTGTGGCCCTGCGTGCCGTCGGCCGCTTTCAGGATCGTCGCGTCCATGTACGTGTAGCCGCCGAAAATCTGCCACTTGTCGGTGATGTGCCCCGTCACGCCCGCCTGGAAGCCGTCGACGCGAATGTTGCCGGCCAGCTCGTACTCGGTCGGTGACACCTGCGTGCGCGCGTTGTCCTTTTCCTCGCGGAAGATCGCCGAGGTCACCGATATGTTGCCGCCGAACAGATCCCACTTGCCGCCGATTTCATACGACTTCGTCGATTCCGGCGCGAGGTTCTGAGTGCGGTTCGTGACCGTCAGGTTTTCGAGCGACGGGTTGAACGACGTGCCGTACGACACGTAGTACGACTGCCAGTCGGTCGGCTGATAGATGACGCCGGCGCGCACGCTCGTGAAGTAGTTGGTCTGGCTCGCATAAGCCGGCGCGCTAATCGTATTGCGGATTCCCGCCGAGAAACGATCCCAGCGCACACCGCCGATCAGCTTCCAGTGCGGCGTCAGCGTAATCGTGTCGTTCAGGTAAGCGGCAATTTCGTTCGCGCTCGAATCGGCGTAGTTGCCGACCGTCGTCGTCACGTTCGACAGCGTGCCCATGATCGGCGGATTGAGCATCGGCACGATCGGCAGGTTGTTGCGCGTGTACGCCTGGTTCGTATAGCTGTCGTGGCCCACTTCGACACCGGCGATCAGGTCGTGCCTGATCGGTCCGGTGTCGAATTTGTATTCGAGCATCGTGTCGTTGTAGATCGCATGATTCTGGATCACGCGGTCATGACTCTGCAGCTTGATGAACAGCTGCGACGGCGACAGCGTCGTGAAGTTGCCGTTGGTCAACGCTGTGCTGGACGACAGCGGTCCGGTCAGCACCGCTTGCGGCGCGGTTTCGCGCGCGTCGGTCATGGAGTGCGAGATCTGCGTCTGGTTCGTCAGCGTCAGGGCGTCGGAGAACTTGTGCTTGATCGCCGCGGTAAAGATCTGCACGTCCTGGATCGTGCGGTCGCTGGTCAAACCGTAGAACGTGTTCTTCGGTACCGGCGACGGGCGGCCGTTCAGCGCCTGGATGCCGTAGTCGGGCATGTCGTGGTTGCGCTGGATCAGCGCCGACAGCGTGATCTCGGTCGGCGTGCCGATGCCGAAGCGCAGTTCCGGCGCGACGCCGAAGTCCTTGTTCTTCATCACGTCGCGCGTCGAGCCGAGGCTCTGGCCGAATGCATTGAGGCGGATCGCCGAGGTGTCGGTGAGCTTGTGGTTCACGTCGACGGTGGAGCGGTAGCGGTCGTCGGTGCCGATCATGCCGGAGACTTCCGCCGAGTCCGTCAGGTTCGCCTTCTTGCTGACCTGGTTGATCACGCCGCCGGTCGAGCCGCGGCCGAACAGCATCGACGACGGACCGTACAGCACCTCGAGCGATTCAAGATTGAACGTGTCGCGGTAGTACTGGTTGCGGTCCCGAAAGCCGTCCAGATAGATGTCGTTCTGCGCGGTGAAACCGCGCAGGTTGATGTTGTTGCCGATCTGGCCGCCTTCGGCCGCGCCGATCGTCACGCCGGGCGCGTTGCGCAGCGCGTCCGCAAACGACGTCGCGCCCTGCGAGGCGAGCAGGTCGCGATTGATCACGGTGACGGTCTGCGGAATGTCACGCAGCGCGGTCGGCGTCTTGGCGCCGACGGTCGCCCGGTCGGCCTGGAAGTCCTGCTGAACGGCCTGAGCCTGCACGCCAATGGTCGGCAGCGTCGGCGCGGCGGCGGGTGTGTCGTTCCGTGCGCTGGTTTGTGCGTTCTGCGGCGCGCTTTGCGCGAGCGCCGGGGTCGCCAAAGGAATGGCAAAAGCGAGCGCTAGCGCTGTCGCGAGCGGCGTGTGATTGAGCATGGAAATCCCGTCAGAAATGCGTTTGTCGGATTCGCATCACTGACGTCGAATTCATGACAAAGCCGCAAATGGCTGGCTGCCGCTCTCCGTAGTGTGAGATGGAGATGACGGGATGGCTGGCTAGGTTTAAATGAGAATCGATATCATTTCACATCTACTGGGAGTCAGCAATCCCGGCGTGCGTCAGGCACATCGAATCGCGACTCGGTTTATCCTTTTTACAACAATGTAGTTTCATCGCTTCGGCAGCGCTTTCCTTCCCTCTGGAGTCGACGTTATGCAATATCGCCAATTCGGCCGCACCGGCCTGACCGTTTCTCGCCTGTGTCTCGGCACCATGACCTTCGGGCTGCAAACCGAAGAAGCCGCATCGCACCGCATCCTCGACACGGCCGCGGACGCCGGTGTCAATTTCATCGATACCGCGAACGTCTATCCGCTCGGCGGCAGCGAAAATCTGGCCGGACGCACCGAGGAAATCGTCGGACGCTGGCTGAAGGGCAAACGCGAGCGCTTCATCGTCGCGACCAAGGCGGTCGGCAAGATGGGGCCCGCCGCGTGGGACCAGGGCGCGTCGCGCAAGCACCTGCTCGATGCGATCGACGCGTCCTTGCAGCGCCTCGGCACCGACTACGTCGACCTGTACCAGCTCCATTCCGACGACGCGAAGACCCCGCTCGACGAGACGCTCGAAGCGCTCGATGCGATCGTGCGCTCGGGCAAGGCGCGCTATATCGGCGTGTCGAACTTTCTCGCCTACCGGCTCGCGCGCGCACTGGGGCGCGCGGACGTGCTCCGCGTCGCGCGCTTCGTGTCGGTCCAGCCGCGCTACAACCTGCTGTTTCGCCAGATCGAGCGCGAGCTGCTGCCGCTGGCCGCCGAGGAGCAACTGGCCGTGATGCCGTATAACCCGCTCGCGGGCGGACTGCTGAGCGGCAAGCACCGGCTCGACGCGACGCCCGCCGAAGGGCGCTTCACCGAAAGCGTCGGCAAGGCTGGCGCGATGTATCAGGAGCGCTACTGGCATGAGCGCGAGTTCGACACGATCGAAAGGCTGAAGGCGATCGTCGCGCCGACCGGCGAATCGCTGACGAAGGTGTCGCTTGCGTGGGTGCTCGCGAATCCGCTGATTACGTCGGCGATCATTGGTGCGAGCCGCGCGGAGCAGTTGAGCGATACGCTCGCGGCGGCCGGGCTCACGCTCGACGCCGCGATCAAGACCCAGCTCGATGAAGCGAGCGTGCAGTATCGCTGGGGGGACGCGGCGCGCTAGGCGCCCGCCGGCAGATCAAGCGCGGCCCGGCGTTCGGCCGCGCGTCTTCATCGTCCGTAGCGCAGCACGGTGCTCGTCGCGGCGAGCACGTGATCCTTGATCGCGGCGTGGAACGCATCGCGCGTCAAGCCGGCCGGCAATGCGTCGGGCGGCAGATCGAGCGCATAGACCTGCGCCACGTAGTGATGCGGTACCTCGCCGACGGGCGGACACGGGCCGTAATAGCCGGGGCCGCCGGTGCGATTCGTGCCGGCGACGCTGCCCGCCGGCGCGGCTTCGCCTTCGGCGAGTCCGGTCGTGGTAGGGGCGATGCCATAGACGATCCAGTGCACGATGCCCAGGCCTTTCGCGCCGTCGGGATCGAAGATCGTCACCGCGAAACTTTTCGTGCCGGCCGGCGCGTTATGCCATTGCAGCGCCGGCGACACGTTGCCGCCGCCGCAATTGTTCGCGCTCGCCGCGTGGCTCGCGTTGAGCGTGCCGCCATCGGCCAGTCCCGGCGACGACACCGCGAAGGCCTGTGCCGCATACGCATGCGCGCTCGCGTAAGCGAGCAGCGCGCACGCGCCGACGGAGAGGAGGCGCCGCGCGAGGGTCAGGTGGATGCGAGTCATTGGGAGTCTCCAGGGGTTGGACGTGCCGTTGAGAGTTTTGCAGCTCAGAGAGCAACTATAACGAGAATGTTGTTTTGAGATGGAAGAGGCGGCATATTGCGCATGGGGCTACGCGAATCAAACAGATAGCGATCCTACGTGATCGATTGATTAATTCGTTCTCGCCCCTTTGTCGTTCAAAGAAAGAAATGGAGTTGCCTGAATGTCTACAAAACACGCCCACTCGCATCGCCCGACGAAGACTGCGCCGCCGCAATGGAAAGAGAAGCCGGCAAGCATTGTGCCGCTCACGGTTCAGAATGCGCTGAAAGACGCCATGCGCACCGAGCGCATTCCAGACACGGATTTCAGCGATCTGCTATGGATCATGGCTCAGGAATCCGCCGGTGTCGTCGATGCGCGCAACGGGACTTCAACAGCACGTGGCCTGTTTCAACTGCTGCGCGCGCAATACAGCTTGAACCCGCGCGGAGAGGCATCATTCGGTAATGCGAAGGAGGAGTGCCAAGGCGGCATCCGTTACATTTATGGCCGCTACCATTCCGCAAATATGGCCAGGGGATTCTGGCAACAACACCACTGGTATTAAAACGATGCGTCTTTCGTCCTGGCTTATTGCCACATTGATGTTCGGCGCAGTATCCGGTTTGGCCCTTGCGGAATCGGTTCTCAGGTTTGAGGATTGTCCCGCCACTGTCGAGTCCAGGCACGCTGCGATGCCACGCATGATATTCACGGACGCGACGGCACGTCATTACCGCAGCATTCTTCGTGAAGCCGCAAAGGAGCCGATTAACTTCGCGGGCCACTACGTTCTCGCTACGTGGGGATGCGGTGCTGGCTGCGTGATGGCGGCGGCAATCGATACGAACTCGGGCCGCGTCACTTCGCTGCCGTTCACAGTTTCCGATTGGCCGCTGGACATCACGGATCCGCTTGCCTATCGCGCAGACAGTTGCCTGCTGATCGCTCACGGTAGCCGCAATGAAAACGCCGAGCACGGAACCTACTACTACGCGTTCGACGGCAAAACATTTACCTTGCGCGCGAGTACGACAAACGTTGGGCGTTAGACAAACCGCGGAAGCAGTGAACGAGACCGTCACCCCGTGATGGACAACTGGATTGCGCGAAAACTACTGTTACGACCACTGCTATTTCAACGAACCTGAGGCGAAGTATCGCACTGACCGCGCGAACTTCTGGAGTTTACCGTGAAGAAGGTCGGGGTTGGCATCCTAACTGGTTTTGCCCTCATCTTCGGCATGTCTGCTTGCTATGCAAAAGGCGATCAACGTGCGACTCCACAAGCTGGAGCACGTACTTACGCACAGAATTACAAAGACATGGTTCTGGCTACTTGTATAGCGAACGCCTACAGGAACGACAAAGATGCTGCCATGGATGCGGGAAGCAGCGTCAGTGCATTGCGAGACTGGACTTACTACGACTTGGAGAAGGCTCCAGACGCGATCAAAACCTTGGTTGACAATTATTTGGCGCAAAATTATCAAAACCCGCTGGTTGAATCGGAAACTGAAGGTGTCTGTTTCGATTTCCTGAAGTGTCTGGACCTGTATCACAGTAAGGAATTGGACGCACAGGTCAAGCGTTTGGTCATTAACCCCAGGCGCACTTACCGGCAAGATAATCCGTTGCCAGCAAAGCCGAAGTAGTTATGAGCACGTCCAGCGTCGAAGCGCTGACCAGTGCTCGGGCACGGATCGCCTTGGCAATCGTTGAGGGGTTGATATGAACCGTTGGACGTGGAGCCGCGGCACTGGATACGTGATGGCGGCGGCAATCCACCGCCTCACTTCGGCTTGAACCGCCCCGTCTTCTGCGTCGCCTCCGGATACTGTCGCGTCTCGCGCACCGACAGCGGATGCCACAATTTCGCGCCGCCCTCGATCCCCGCGTCGTTCGATACGGTCGCCACGTTCGCCGGCAGCGAAAACTTGATGCGCGCCGCGTTGCCGCCGCCGATCCACAGCTTGTCGTAATTGACCAGTGACTCGAGAATGCCGATCACCTTCTCGACACGCCGGCTCCAACGCTTGTTGCCGATCTGCTCGCGCGCGGCCTCGCCGATGTATTCGTCGTACGCCACGCCCTTCTTGCTGACCGGATGATGCGCGAGCTCCAGATGCGGCATCAGCTCGCCATCGCGAAACATCGCGGTGCCGGCGCCGGTGCCGAGCGTCAGCACGAATTCGAGGCCGTGGCCTTCGATCGCCGCGAAGCCTTGCATTTCGGCGTCGTTGATCATCCGCACCGGCAGTCCGCCCAGGCGCTGCGCGAGCGAATCCGCGAGCGCAATGTCGTGCCATCCTTCGATGCCGAAGTGCGGCGCGGTCAGAATGCGGTTGTTGCGCACGACACCCGGAAATCCGATCGAGATACGGACGGGCCGCACCTGCTCGATGAGAGGAGCCACGAGTTGCGCGAGCGCGTCCACCAGTTGATCCGGCGTGCACGGATGCGGCGTCGCAACGCGCACGCGCTCGGTTTTCATCTGCCCGTCGGCGTCGATGATCGCGGCCTTCAGGCCGGTGCCGCCGACGTCGATCGCGAGGATGTGCTCGCTGCCGCTTGTCGGCGCATTCCGTTTCACTGCGTTCTTGTTGCGTGTTGCCACGATGTCTCCCGATTGTGTTGAGGCGGTTGTGATGCGGGTCTGCGGGTTGGTTCAAAGGTGCCGCTACGACTTGCCACCGGGCGCTTTCTGCTGCAACGGGCGCCACGCGTGGCCATCGCGCGCGAGCAGCGCGTCGGCCTCGGCCGGCCCGTCGCTGCCGGCCGCATAGCCGCGCACGGCAACCGCGCCGCCACTCCTCGGATGCAGCACGTCGTCGACCGCGCACCAGCTCGTCTCGATGCTGTCGGCGCGCTGAAACAACGTCGCGTCGCCAAACATGCAGTCGTACAGCAGCGTCTCGTAGCCGACGTTCGCGCTTTCCGCAAAGAAGTCGCCATAGTTGAACGACGACTGTACCGGACCGACCTGCATCACCGGCCCCGGCACCTTCACGTTGAAATCGAAGCTCGAGCCGTGCTCGGGATCGATGCGAATGGTCAGCACGTTCGGCGTCAATGCGTTGACCGGCGTATCGCGGAACAGGCGGAACGGCACCGGCTTCAGCTGCACCGAAACCTCGGTGCGGCGCACCGCGAGCCGCTTGCCGGTACGCAGATAGAACGGCACGCCGGCCCAGCGCCAGTTCTCGACGAACACGCGCGCCGCCGCGTAGGTTTCCGTCGTGCTGCCGGGCGCGACGTCGGGCTCCTCGCGATAGCCCACGCCGGCGGGCCCTTTTTCATACTGGCCGAAGACGACGTCGGCGGACGTCAGCGGCTGGATTGCGTCGAACAGCTCGGCCTTCTTGTTTCGCACGGCTTCGGCCTCGAACGAATTCGGCGGCTCCATCGCGACGATGCCGAGCAGCTGGAACAGGTGGTTCGGCACCATGTCGCGAAACGCGCCGGTCTGCTCGTAGAACCTGCCGCGCCCCTCGACGCCGATCGTTTCCGCCGCCGTGATCTGCACGCAATCGATGTACTCGCGCCGCCAGATCGGCTCGAACATCGCATTCGCGAAGCGCACCGCGAGGATGCTCTGCACGGTGTCCTTGCCGAGAAAATGATCGATGCGGTACACCTGCGACTCCCGCGCATACGACAGGATGTGCGCGTTCAGATCGCGCGCCGATGCGAGATCGGTGCCGAACGGTTTCTCGATCACGAGACGCCGAAAGCCGCCGTTCGCGCCGTCGCCTTCCTTCAGCAGGCCCGCTTTGCCGAGCCGGTCGGTGATCGGTTTGAAAAAACGCGCGCCGACCGCGAGGTAGAAGATCGCGTTACCGCCTTTCGACTGATCGAGCTTCTGCTTCAGCTTCGCGAACGTATCGTCGGATTCGAACTCGCCCGCCATGTATTCGAGGCGCTGCGCGACCCAGTTCCACGCGTTGTCGTCGAGCTTGCCGGCGTGAAAGGTGCTGGCCTTGTCGGCGGCGAACTTCTGCAGCGAGGTATGCAGTTCGTCGCACCATTCGCGCGTTTCGCGCTCGCCGTGATTGACGCCGATGATCTTCATGCTGTCGTCGAGCAGGCCATCGACCGCGAGGTTGTAGAGCGCCGGCATCAACAGACGTTTGGTCAGATCGCCGCCCGCGCCGAAGATCACGAGCGTGCACGGTGGCGCGGGCTTCTTGCCGGCCGGCGACGACAGGGCGTCGTACCGGTCCGCGCTGAGCTTGCAGCTCAGGGCGGGCGTTGTGTTGGGTTGATCGGGAGAAGCGGAAGGGTTCGGTGTGGTCGACATGGGATTCACTTGGACCTCGGTAAGCCGGTAGAACGAACGCGGCGATACATGAAAGACCACGGGCGCTGCCGCACAGTTCAATCGCGTTCGCGCGTGAACGCGCGGCGTGCTTATTTCGTCGTCGTGGTCGCGAGCGACGGTACCGGTTCTTTCGCCACCGCCGGCGTTACCGCAGATGCAGAAGCCGCCGGCACCGGAATCGGCGCGGGCGCGGGCGCCAGCGCCGGTTCCCCCGCCAGCGGCACGTTGCCCGATGCCGCCATCGCGCGCGGCTGCAACAGCAACGCGACGAGCCCGGTCCAGCCGGTCTGATGCGAAGCCCCGACGCCACGACCGTTATCGCCATGAAAATACTCATGGAACAGGATCAGATCCTGCGAACGCGGGTCCGCCTGCAGCAGCGGATACGCACCCATCACCGGCCGCTCGCCGTTTTTGTCCTTCAGGAACAGCGTGGTCGCGCGGCGCGCGAGTTCGTCGGCGATTTCGCTCAACGAGAACTTCTGGCCCGACCCGGTCGGATACTCGACGCGGAAATCATCGCCGTAATAGCGATGAAACTCGTACAGCGATTCGATCAGCAGATAGTTGACCGGCATCCACACCGGCCCGCGCCAGTTCGAATTGCCGCCGAACACACGGGTATCGGATTCGGCCGGCAGATACTTCACGCAGAAGCTGTTGCCGTTGTGCTGGTACACGAACGGATGATCGCGATGGCAACGCGACAACGCCCGCACGCCGTGATCGGAAAGAAATTCACTTTCATCGAGCGCGCGCCGTAACAACGCCTTCATCCGATGCCCGCGCAGCAGCGACAGCAAAAGCGCGTTGCCCTTGCCGGGCTCGTTCCAGCGCGACACCAGCTTCGCGAGATCGGGCCGATGCTCGAGAAACCACACGAGGCGCTCGCGCAAGCTCGGCAAGCCGCCGTGCAGACGCTCCTCGAGCACGTGCACGGCGAACAGCGGTATCAGTCCGACGATCGAGCGAACGCGCATCGGCATGCTGCTGCCGTCGGGCAGGCGCAGCTTGTCGTAGAAGAATTCGTCCTCGCTGTCCCACAGGCCCGTGTCGCAGCCGTCGTCGCAACTGACCGCTTCCGCGATGTACAGGAAGTGCTCGAAGAACTTCACACCGATATCGACGAACACATGATTCGCGTAGGCGAGTTCGAGCGCGATACGCATCAGGTCGAGCGCGTACGCGGCCATCCACGCGGTGCCGTCGGCCTGGTCGATGTGGCCGCCGGTGGGCAGCGGCGACGAGCGGTCGAAGATGCCGACGTTGTCGAGCCCGAGAAAACCGCCCTGAAAAATATTGTGGCCGTCGGCGTCCTTGCGATTCACCCACCACGAGAAATTCAGCAGCAGCTTGTGAAACATGAGCTCCAGAAAATCGCGGTCCGCCTTGCCGGTCAGCGCGCGGTCGATCTCGTACACGCGCCACGCGGCCCATGCATGGACCGGCGGGTTCGCGTCGCTCAACGCCCATTCGTAAGCGGGCAACTGGCCGTTCGGGTGCTGATAGCGGTCCTTCACGAGCAGCAGCAACTGCTTCTTGGCAAACGCCGGATCGATCAGCGCGAACGCGGCCGCATGAAACGCGAGGTCCCACGACGCGTACCACGGGTACTCCCACTTGTCCGGCATCGACACGATGTCCGCGTTGCACAGATGCCGCCAGTCGGTGTTGCGGCCGTGCTTGCGCGCGGCGGGCGGGCTCGGTTGCAGCGGATCGCCGTCGAGCCAGCGCTGCACGTCGTACTGGTAGTACTGCTTCGACCACAGCATGCCGGCGAGCGCCTGACGTTGCACGAGACGCGCATCGGGGTCGGTGATCTCGTGTTGCAACGCGCCATAGAATTCGTCGGCTTCGGCGCGGCGGCGCGCGATCAACGCGTCGGCATCGAATGGCGCTTCATCGGTCGCCGATTGCGGGTGCCAGCGCAGATACACGACCGCGCGTCCGTGCGGCCCGAACTCGAGCGCCGCATGCGCGGCGGCCCGGGTGCCCGCGTCGTGACGGATCGCGTTCGCGTCGCCGTGCACGAGGTAGTCGTTGAAGCCGTCCTTGAACGGGCCCGCGCCGTCCATGCCGAACAGCCGCTTCACGTTGGTGTCGTTCTCGCAGAACAGCCACGCGAGTTGCGGCGCGTCCTTCGACCACGCGGTCACGACGATCGGTTCGTGCACATGGTGATGGCCCAGCAGACGCACCGAGCCGTCATGACCGGTACCGGCGACGAGCTTCGGCTTGTCCTTGTTCTCTTTCCACGACCACGAGTTGCGCGCCCAGATCTGCGGCAGCACATCGAGCGACGCCGCTTCGTCCGCGCGATTTTCGATCGTCACGCGCATCACGATGTCGTCGGGCGTGTGCTTCGCGTATTCGATCTGGACGTCGAAATAGCGCTGATCGTCGAACACGCCGGTATCGAGTACTTCGTACTCTGGCATATCGCCGCCGCGGCGCGCGTTTTCGTCGATCAGGTCCTGGTAGGGATAGGCGGCATGCGGGTACTTGTACAGCATGCGCATGTAGGAATGCGTGGGCGTGCCGTCGAGATAGAAGTACAGCTCCTTGACGTCCTCGCCGTGATTGCCCTGCGAGTTGGTCAGGCCGAACAGGCGCTCCTTGATGATCGGGTCCTTGCGGTTCCACAGCGCGAGCGACACGCACCAGCTGAGCCGGTCGTCGCCGAAACCGGCGATGCCGTCTTCGCCCCAGCGGTAGGCGCGGCTGCGCGCATGGTCGTGCGGAAACGAGTCCCAGGCGGTGCCGTTCGCGCTGTAGTCCTCGCGCACCGTGCCCCACTGGCGCTCGCTCAGATACGGCCCCCAGCGCTGCCAGTGGCCGCATTCGGGCGAATGCAGCCGGGAACCTTCGATCGTGGCGAGCAGATTGGCAGCGCGCAGCGGTGGCATGAAACGTCCTTGCAACAGGCTTGGCGGTGGGACCCACATCGTAGCGCGGTTTACGCGCCGTTGTGCTCGAACCGGGCAAGCAGACTTTCGACGCGCAGCAATTCGCCTAGCGACCAGGCCTGGAACGGCGTGCCGGCGGGCGCGTGCGGCGCGTCGCCGGCGGCGATCTCGGACAGGTGATCGAGGCCCGCGTGATCGAGATGCGCGTACAGCGGGGCGAGAAAACGCGCCCTCGCCTGCGCGAGATTATCGGCACTCGCGCCATTCACTCGCAGCCACGCTTCGACGAACGGGCCGATCAGCCACAACCACGCGGTGCCCTGATGATAGGCGCCGTCGCGTTCGCGCGGCGCGCCGCCGTAGCGGCCGCGATAGGCGGGATCGGACGGCGCGAGCGTGCGCAGGCCGAGCGGCGTCAGCAATTGCGCTTCGACCTGACCCACCACCGCGCGCGCCGCCGCGCCTTCGAGCAGCGGAAACGGCAGGCCACCGATCGCGAAGATCTGATTCGGCCGGATCGAGCGGTCGACCGTGCCCTGCACATGATCGACGTCGACGTTATCGAACAGCGCCTGGGTGGCCGGATCGACGAAGCGCCGGCGAAACGCGAGCGTCGCGCGCTCGGCAGCTTGCCGCCACTGCGGGTTCCATGCTGACGCGATCCGCAGCGCGTTGATCCACAGCGCCTGCACTTCGACCGGCTTGCCGATGCGCGGTGTGACGACCCAGTCGCCGACTTTCGCATCCATCCACGTCAGTTGCACGCCGGGGATGCCGGCGCGCAGCAGGCCGTCGTCCGCGCACACGCCGATGTTGAAGCGCGTGCCGTTCGTGTAGCCGGTCAGGATCGTTTCGGCGGCCTGCTGCAGATGCGCGCGCGTTTGCGCGCCCGCATGCGGCGTCGCCAGATAGTCGTGAACCGCGACGATGAACCATAGCGACGCGTCGACCGAGTTGTATTCGGGCGCGTCGCCGTAGTCGGGGAAGCGGTTCGGCAGCATGCCTTCGGACAGCGTGCCCGACCATTCGAGCAGGATCGCTTCGGCATCGTCGAGACGGTTCGACTCGATCAGCAGGCCGCGCATCGCGATGAACGTGTCGCGGCCCCAGTCGGTGAACCACGGAAAGCCCGCGAGGATCGTGCGGCCTTCGTTGCGCGTGACGACGTAGGCGTCGGCCGAACGTTGCAGGCGCGAGCCGAGTGCGGCGCGGCGTTGTTGTTCGGTGTGGGCGAGTTGGGCGGCGTGGGCGGTGGTTTGGGCTTTGTCGTTCGCGCATTCGGTGGCGGACGTGCTCGACGCGCTCAGAATCATCACCGCGTCGCCCTCCGCGAGATCGAAGCTGAACACGCCGGGCGTCGCGAGATCTTCGCTGCAATCGAGACCGCGCTCCTGCTCGCGCACGTAGCAGAAGTTGCGATACCAGTCGGGCGCATGCGTATAGGCACCGTTCGTCGCCGCTCGCACGACCGGCAGTCCGCCATACGGTTGCCAGCTCGCGCACGATTGATCGGCGCTGACTTGCGCGCCGAAGTTGAAGGCCGGATTCTCGTGATGCAGCGCATGATAGTCACGGCCCGACAGCAACGGTCTGATCTTCAGCACGGGCGCATCGAGTTCGCCGCCTTCGAGCCGCCAGCGCAATACCGTTTCGCACGTCGCTTTGCTGACGAACACGTCGGCGATCATCGCCGCGTGCGCACCGAGTTGAATGCGCCACGTCGGCCACGGCGCGGTGTCGAAGCCGGCAAGGCGGCCGCGCAGATCCGGATAGATCACGTCAGGCCCATAGCGTTGCATGGTCAACGCGAAGCGCTCGCCGCCCGCCTCGACCCACGCCTCGATGCCGTTGACGAGCACCATGCGCCCGCCCGGCGCGCGCGTCGCGGCAAGCAGCAGCGCATGGTAGCGGCGCGTGCGCAACATGCCGAGCGTGCCCGAAGCAAAGCCGCCGAAGCCGTCGGCTTCGAGCCATTCGTCTTCGAGTTGCGAGATGTCGATGGGTGAATCGATGCGAGTCATTGAATCGTGCCCATGCGCGAACGATAAAGCAGCAAACATAGCGCAGATGGCAGCGCCATGAACATTGACCTTCCCGATACTTTCCATTTTCTTTCGATCAACCGACGATTTATCGAAAGTTATGCCGGGCGCAAACGTTTCACAATTATTTCTTGAAAGGAATGGAGACTGCACCCGCTTTCATCGAACCGGATGCAGACATGAGAACAATCAGTTGCATCACGAGCACCGCATTGCTGGTGCTTGCCACGATAGCGTTGAACGGTTGCGGCGCGGACGACTCCTCTTCCACGAGCATCGCGACGACCACGAGCCTTGCGCCGAACGACGCGGCGCAACGACCCGCAATGGCGGCAGCGGCAGCGGCAGTGGCGACTCCCAACGCCTCAGCGCCATTCGCGGACAACACGGCGAACAACACGGCGAGCAACGCGGCAAGTGGCGCAACCGCCACCGACGCGATCACGCAAAACATGCAGGCCAGTCTCGCGGCCGACAGCCAGCAGGTCGCGCCGGTCATGCGCTACGCGCCCGGCGACAGCGCGAACAACTAGTTCGCAACTGATCAGCAAGAGCAACGCGTAACCGACCACGAAACACCCCAAGGCACGCTCACGCGCGCTATTCTTCCCCTACGCAGAAGGTGATATTCGATGACATCAACTAGCCGTCGCCGTTTCCTGCAAACCGTGGCTTCATCCGCGGGCGCCGCCGCCGCGATGACCGCATTGCCCGAGTCGATCCGCAACGCGCTCGCCGTGCCTGCGTTTTCGCGCACGGGCACGATTCGCGATGTCGAGCACATCGTCGTGTTCATGCAGGAGAACCGCTCGTTCGACCACTACTTCGGCCACCTGCGCGGCGTGCGCGGCTACAACGACCGCTTCCCGATTCCGCTGCCGAGCGGCCTGCCGGTGTGGAATCAACCGTCGAAGGAAGATCCGACCAAGCCGGTGCTGCCGTTCCATCTGGACACCGCGACGACGAGCGCGCAGTGCGTCGGCGATCTCGATCACTCGTGGTACAAGACCCAGTACGCGATCGACGGCGGCCGCTACGACCAGTGGCCCGCCAATAAGACCGACATGACGATGGGCTACCACCTGCGTAGCGACATCCCGTTCCACTACGCGCTCGCCGACGCCTTCACGATCTGCGATGCGTACTTCTGCTCGTTGCCGGGACCGACGCACCCGAACCGCGCGTATCTGATGACCGGCATGGTCGACCCGACCGGCACGATGGGCGGCCCGCTGCTCGACAACAACGACTGGGTCGACGGCGATGGTCCGCCGAACTATCAGTTGCTGTCGTGGACCACGTATCCGGAGCGTCTGCAGGCCGCGGGCATTTCGTGGCAGATCTATCAGCAGGGCACGTCGGGCGTCGATCCGCTGAACGGCAATTACGGCACCAACATCCTGCAGAACTTCACGAACTTCATCAACGCGCAGCCGGGTTCGCCGCTCTACGAGCGCGCGCAAACCGTGCGCACGATCGACGACCTGAAAGCCGACGTGCTCGCGAACCAGCTGCCGCAGGTGTCGTGGCTGTGCCCGCCGGCCGCCTACTCGGAGCATCCGAGCTACACGCCCGCGTACGGCGCCGAATACACGTCGCAGATTCTCGACGCGCTGACGTCGAACCCCGAGGTGTGGAGCAAGACCGTGCTGTTCATCATGTACGACGAGAACGATGGCTTCTTCGATCACCTCGTGCCGCCGCAGCCGCCGACGACCTCCACCCAGGGCAAGTCGACGGTGACGACCGACGGCGAGATCCACAATGTCGTCAATCCGCTGCGCGGCGGCAGCTACACCGCCGACGGCTATCCGTACGGCCTCGGCCCGCGCGTGCCGATGACGATCGTCTCGCCGTGGACCAAGGGTGGCTTCGTGTGCTCGCAGGTGTTCGATCACACGTCGGTGATCCGCTTCATCGAAACGCGCTTCGGCGTGCATGAGCCGAACATCACGGCATGGCGTCGCGCGGTGTGCGGCGACCTGACCACCGCATTCGACTTCCGCACGCCGGATGCGAAGATGCCGTCGCTGCCGGACACCAGCAACTACATGAGCATGGCCGACAACCAGTGCAAGACGCAACCGAAGCCGACCGTGCCGACGACGCCGACTCCGGTCGATGCGCAGGAAGCGGGCATCCGTTTCGCGCGCGCGTTGCCGTACGAACTGCATGTGAACGGCGCGGCGAACGCGGGCAACGACACGTTCGAAATCACGATCGGCAACACCGGCGACCAGGGCGCGCACTTCTACGTGTACGCGACGAATCGCACCGACGGTCCGTGGCGCTA
This sequence comes from Paraburkholderia sp. 31.1, assembly GCF_014397645.1. Classification (NCBI taxonomy): domain Bacteria; kingdom Pseudomonadati; phylum Pseudomonadota; class Betaproteobacteria; order Burkholderiales; family Burkholderiaceae; genus Paraburkholderia; species Paraburkholderia sp. 31.1. The sequence goes on along the minus strand of NZ_VZQN01000014.1, from coordinate 31,199 downwards.
CACGGTCGAAGCGGGCAAGTCGCTCAGCGACACGTTCGACCTGAGCACGACGAACGGCGTGTATGCATTCGACGTGTTCGGCCCGAACGGCTTCGTGCGCAAGTTCGCGGGCAACACCCAGGCGAGCACGCAAAGCACGCAGAATGGCCATGGCAACGGTCATGGCGACAACCAGCCGGCGCGGCCTGAAGTGAGCGCGCAATACGACGTCGCGAATGGCAACGTGTTCCTGAAGTTCACCAATAGCGGCGGCATCGCGCATCTGACGGTGAACGACAACGCGTACGGCGCGCGCCCGCGCACCGTGGTCGTGCCGGCCAATGCGCGTATCGAAGAAGGCTGGGTGCTTGCGTCGAGCCATCACTGGTACGACCTGACGGTGACGAGCAGTGACGACGCGAGCTTCTCGCGCCGCTTTGCCGGTCACGTCGAGAACGGCCGGCCGAGTATCAGCGATCCGGCTGCGGTTGCACCGGTGCTGAGCGCGAGTTGAGGCAACCACCGCCAGCCCTGCTTACTTGCGGCCTGATTCGGCATCCCGTCCCGCCTACGTGGCGGACAGGGTGCCGAGTTTTTTAAGGCTCGTATTGAAACGCGGTGCTTAGAGACCGACGTCCGGCAGCGCCGGACGCGTGGCGAGCGCCTTGGCGACGATGTCTTTGACTTCGGCGAGCGCGTCGCCTTGCAGCGCGAGGCGCGGCGGACGCGTGACCGCGCTGCCGCGGCCGAGCAGTTCCTCGCACAGCTTGATGCATTGCACGAGGTCGGGGCGCGCGTCGAGGTGCAACAGCGGCATGAACCAGCGGTACAGCGACAGCGCTTCATCGAAACGCTTCTGCGTGGCGAGGCGGAACAGCGTCTCGCCCTCCTTCGGGAACGCGTTCGACATGCCCGACACCCACCCTTGCGCACCGACCGCGATGCTTTCGACGACGACGTCGTCGAGGCCGGCGAACAGCACGAAGCGGTCGCCCACCGCGTTGCGCAGATCGATGAAGCGTCGCGTATCGCCCGACGAATCCTTGAAGCAGACGATGTTCTCGCAGTCCTGCAGTGCGATCAGCACGTCCGGCGTGACGTCGTTCTTGTAGATCGGCGGGTTGTTGTAGATCATCACCGGCAGATCGGTGCTGGTCGCGACCGAGCGGAAATGCGCGGCGGTTTCGTGCGGCTTCGCGGAATAGACGAGCGCCGGCATGACCATCACGCCGTCGACGCCGACACGCGCGGCTTCACGCACCGTCTGCCGCGCGAACTCGGTCGTGAACTCGGCGACACCCGCGACGACCGGCACCTTGCCGCCAGCCGCGTCGCGCGCGGCCTCGATCACCTGCAGTTTTTCCGACGTGCTCAGCGAGGTGTTTTCGCCAACCGTGCCGCAGACCACCAGACCCGACACCCCGTCCTTGACGAGATTGCTGACCACTCGGTGCGTCGCGTCGATGTCGAGCGAAAAATCCGGCTTGAACTGGGTGCTAACGGCGGGAAACACCCCGCTCCATTGGATAGCCTTGCTCACTTTGTCCGTCTCCTTCAAAAAGCCGGCCGCGCCGACACACGTTGAGTATGACGACGAGTATCGGCCTTTATCCGGAGGCGGGCTTGGGCTTTTTCGTGGCTGAAAGAGATTAAATCCGCACAACAGGCGAGGCGCCGGATCGCCGGCCGGGCGGCGCCGGCTACTTCGCAGCAAGGCGGCCGAGGCGCACGTCAGCACCGTCGCGTGAGGCGCCGAGACGGCCCCTGGATGCCGAGTCCGGCATAGCCGCTACGCGCTCAGGCGCCCAGCAACACGCCCGTTCGGATCGGCCGCGTGCCGGTCACGCGACCGAGCGGCGCACCGGCCGTCGCGAAACGGATCGCGCGCCGCATGTACAGCACCCCTTCGGTCTGGCTCGCGATCGTGGTCGTCTCGTCGGTCAGCGGATCGACGATATCGAACAGCGGCTGGCCGACGCGGATCTTGTCGCCGATCTTTGCGCGGTGCACGAGAATGCCGCTCACCGGCGCATAGAACTGCTCGCTGCCCGCGAGCGGCGTCGCCGGCGACAGCAGCGGCGGCAACGGTTTGGCCTCGCCCCGAATCGCGCCGCGCCACACCAGATAGTCGACGAGCGCGTCGGCATCCTGCTGCGCGACTTCATACGACACGTCGCGCTGGCCGCGGCATTCGACCGTCACCGCGATCGAGCCGGTCGGCACCGGCTTGCTCGCCGGCATCTGCTGCTGCAACGCCCACCACAGCAGGCTGTGGGTTTCGTCGAACGCGCCGCCGCCCGAATCGGTCGCGAGCAACGACGCCTCTGCACCGAGATAGCGCGACAGCGGCTCGAACTCGGCCCAAGCGGATTCGCTCGTGTACACATGCATCGCCGCTTCGAGCGAGCAATGCAGATCGATCACGACGTCCGCGTCGCACGACAACTGCAAGAGCGCCAGTTGCAGCGACTCGAATTCGGTCAGCGGCTTCTGTTGCGCGAGTTCGGCCGCGAGCAGCTCGCGCACGATGCGGCGGTTCTCGTTCGGGTCGGCGCCGAGCGCCTCTTTCGCATTCGCGACGAGCTTTGCGAACTGCACGAAATGCCGGTTGAAGTTCTTGCCACTGCCGAGATCGAAGCGGCCGACGAACTGCCCGAGCACGTATTGACTCAGCCCGACCGGATTCGACACCGGCACGAGCACGATTTGAGCGCTCAGCGCGCCGGCTTCCTCGAGCTCCCGCAGACGCCGCTTCAGCAGCACCGTGGTCAGCATCGCGGGCGTTTCGTCGGCATGCAGCGACGCCTGGATGTAGATCTTCTGCCCGCTATTGGCCGGGCCGAAATGAAACGACACCAGTTCGCGGTGCGTGCCGATGGCTGGCGACACAAGCGGAATCGATTGCCTGTTCATGAATGGAAAGCCGTGAAGATAATGTTGGAAATCTGCATCAATTGCCGTACGGATCGAAGTCGAAGTACTTCTTCGCGATCCGCGCATAGGTGCCGTCTTTGCGCATCGACGCGATCGCCTCGTTGATCGATGCCTGCACCGCGGTTTCGTCCTTGCGCAAGCCGATGCCGACGCCGCGATCTCCCATCGAAAGCGGCTCGCCGACAAACGCGAAGCCCTTGCCCGCGGGCGTGCGCAGGAAGCCGTAATCGGCCTCGACGGTGCCGAGCAACGCGCCGTCGAGCCGGCCGTTCTGCAGATCGGCGAACACCTCGTCCTGGCTCTTGTAGGCGACCACGTTCGCGCCGAGCGGCGTCCAGTTCTTCAGCGCGTAGCTCTCGAACTGGGTGCCCGACTGCACGCCGATCTGCTTGCCGGCAAGTCCGCTCGCCGTAGGCGCGAGCGACGAGCCTTGCCGCGCGATCAGCCGCGACTTGAACTGGAACAGCTTCGACGAAAACAGAATCTGCTGCTCGCGCTTCTCGGTGATCGCCATCGACGACAGCACCGCGTCGATCTTGCGCGCCTGCAGCGCCGGAATCATGCCCGAAAACTCGAGTTCGACCCACTGACAATGCGCGTGGATGCGCCGGCAAATCTCGTTGCCGAGATCGACGTCGAAGCCCTTCAGGCTGCCATCGGGCGCCTTCGAGTCCATCGGCGGATAGGTCGGATCGATGCCGAGGCGCAACGTGTTGGCGTCAGCGGCGAACGCGCCGCTGCTGAAAGCCAGCGCGGCGCAGAGAGTCATCAGTGGAGTTTTCATGGAAGGCGACGATGAGCGGATCAGGACAGCGTGATCGTAAGCCGCTGTGGCGCCTCAAAGAAGTCCCGTTCGGACTATCATGATCACTTTTACCGATCAGCAAACCCTGACGCCATGGCATTGACGATTTCCCAGCTGCGCGCGTTCACGGCGGTCGCCGAGCATGGCAGCATCCGCGCGGCGTCGCGCGCGCTCGGCATCGCGCAAAGCGGCATCACGCAGCAGTTGCAGAACCTCGAATCGATGCTCGGCGCGACGCTGTTCACGCGCACGAATCGCGGCATTGCGCTGACCGCGCTGGGCCAGCGGCTGCTGCAGCGGGCCGGCGCGATCCTCGGTGAATGCGAGCGTGCCGAGGAGGACGTGCGGCAACTGCGCGGCGACTACGTGGGCGAGGTCACGTTCGGCATGACGACAGAGCCGCTCGTCGACGCGTTCGCGCCCGTGTTGATGGAATTTCGTGCGCGCTTCGAGCGCGTCGCCGTGCATCTGCGCACGGGCACGTCGCGCATGATGATTTCGTGGATCCGCGAAGGCACGCTGGATTTCGCTGTCGCGCTCGTATCGAAGCAGACCGACACCGCCGATCTGTCGGTCACGCCGCTCTATCCGTCCGACCCGGTGATCGTGTGCCGGCGCGGTCATCCGAAGGCGCGCGCGAAGTCGCTCGCCGAACTCGTCGATTGCACGTGGGTGACGACGCGCTCGCCGAATCTGACCGAGGAGCCGCACGTGAACCGGTTGAGCCATCTGTTCGACAGCTACGGCTTGCCGCCGCCGAAGATCGTCGCGACCGTCGAGGGCTTGTACGAGACGCTGCACCTGGTAGCCGCGACCGATTGCCTGTCGCTCGAATCATCGGTCATCGCGAAGCGCGGGCCGTTCGCGGACGTGCTGACGACGATCCCCGTGCGCGAGCGCGCGTTGCAGCAGAACGTCTGTCTGCTGCAACGCGCCGCGATTCCGCTGACCCCAGCCGCGCAGGAGTTCGCGACGATGATCGCGTCGTACACGCGCGCGGTGCGGGCGCATTGAGCGTTGAGCATTGAGCGTTGAGTGTTGAGTGTTGAGTGTTGAGCTCCAATGCGCCGCTCAAGCCGCCGTTGCTTCGAGCGCTATCAATTCTTCGATGCGCTGCCTGCGCCGGATCAGCCGCGCGTTGCCGCGCTCGATCAGCACCTCGGGCGCGAGCGGCCGGCTGTTGTAGTTCGATGACATCGACGCGCCGTACGCGCCTGTGTCATGGAACACGAGCAGGTCGCCCACTCGAGGCGCGGGCATCGACCGGCTCGTGACGACACCGCCTTGCGCCTGCGTGAACACGTCGCCGGCTTCGCACAGTGGCCCCGCCACGCTGAACGAGCCGGCCGGCGCATCGCTCGGCGTGCCGTTGCGCCGAAGCACGCTGATCTCGTGATAACTGCCGTAGTACGACGGCCGCACCAGGTCGTTGAAGCCCGCATCGAGCAACGCGAATTGCCGCGACGGCCGCCGGTTCAGCGCGTGCACTTCGGCGACGAGTACACCTGCCTGCGCGACCAGAAAGCGCCCCGGTTCGATTTCGAGTCGCACGCGATGCCCGACGCGTGCTTCGATGCGGCGCCGCGCGTCGTCCCACAGCCGGAAATAATGCGCGGTATCGACACTCAGCTCACCATCGCGATACGGCACCGACAAACCACCACCCGCGGAAATCGCCTCGATATCCTGATCGAGTTGCGACACCGCATCGACCATCGCATCGCACACTTTCGCGAGATGCGCGTAATCGACACCCGAGCCGATATGCATGTGCAGCCCGACGAGCTTCAGCCGATAGCGCCGCACCAGTTCGAGCGCGCGTGGCAGGTCATCGCGCCAGATGCCGTGCTTGCTGTGCTCGCCGCCTGTGTTGGTCTTGCTGCTGTGGCCGTGACCGAAGCCGGGATTGATCCGCAGCCACACGCGATGGCCTTCGCTCGCGTGTCTCCCGAGCCGTTCGAGCATGTCGGGCGAGCCGGCGTTGACCGTGATTCGCTCGTCGAGCACGGTGGCCAGCGTCGCGTGGTCGAGCACGTCGGCGGTGAAGACGACGCCTTCGGGCCCACCGTTCGATGCGGGTTGAGCCGCATAGCCCGCGGCAAAACTGCGCGCGAGTTCACCCAAAGAGACCGCATCGACCATCACGCCTTCGTCGCGCATCAGCTTCAGGATGTGCACGTTCGAACAGGCCTTCTGCGCGTAGCGGATCGTGTCGAAACTGCGCAACTGCGCGATGCGCTGGCGGATCGTGTCGGCGTCATAGACCCATAGCGGCGTGCCGTGCTGGCGCGCGAGGTCGGCGAGTTGACGGGAGTCGAATGGCGTCATGGTCGGTTGCATGTCGAAGCTTTGCGAAAGCGATAGCCGACATGATGATCCGCGGCGATCATTCAGTAAAATACCAATCTATTGCTCGCCTATTCACTTTTGATATAGCACGGACCCACCATGGCGCTTACGCACCGGCACATCGAAATCTTCCGCGCGCTGATGACGGCCGGCAGCGTGACCAAGGCAGCCGAGATGCTGTTCACGTCGCAGCCCACGGTAAGCCGCGAACTTGCGCGCATGGAACAGAGCATCGGCTTCGCGTTGTTCGAGCGAGTGCAGGGCCGGCTGCGTCCCACGCAATCCGCGCTGACGCTGTTCGACGAGATCAAGCGCGCGTATGTCGGGCTCGAACGCGTCGCGTCGACGGCGGCCGCGCTGCGCGAATTCAAGGGTGGCCAGCTGTCCGTGATCGCGCTGCCGTTGTTTTCGCATTCGATCCTGCCGGGCGCCGTCAAACGCTTTCACGATGTGCAGCCGGGCGTCAGCGTATCGATCGCGACGCAGGAGTCGCCGTTTCTCGAAGAATGGCTGAGCGCGCAGCGCTACGACCTCGGCCTCACCGAGCACGACGCGCCGCCGCCCGGCACGCGGCTCACGCCACTCATCGCCGTCGATGAAGTGTGTGTGCTGCCCGACGCTCACCCGCTGCTCGCGAAACGCGTGATCGCATTGAAAGATTTCGCCGATCAGGCGTTCATCAGCCTGTCCGCGAACGATCCATACCGGCTGCAAATCGACGAAGCGTTCGCGCGAGCCGACATCGCGCGCCGCCTGCTGATCGAAACGCCGACCGCGGTGTCCGTGTGCAGCTTCGTGCGGCAAGGGCTCGGCATTGCGATCGTCAATCCGCTGACCGCGCTCGATTTCGCGGGCCACAATCTGCATATCCGGGCGCTCGCGTTGTCGCTGCCGTTTCGCGTCAGCGTGATCCGTCCCGAGCACCGGCCCGCGCATCCGCTCGCGGACGCGTTCGTCGGCGCACTGCAAAGCGAAGCCGCCGCGCTGCGGCTACAATTGAAGCGCCACACCAGCCCCAAGCGGTCATCGCATTCATAGCAGTCACGGCGGCGTCCCCGCTTCATCGCCGGGCGAATCCGCGCAGCGCCACGCGCGTTCGCGCGGGGCCACCGCCCGAACCGTCCGCCGCGCGAACCGGGCACGCTTCGAGCTGACATCACCCGCATACCGATTACCGACGCGCCGCGCGTCTGCGCCGCATCGGGGCGCCGTTTTTAGCGCCGTTTTCCAGTCTTCACGTCATAGACCCTCAACAGGAGTGTTCCAAATGATGAATCGAGACAATCCCGTCTGGCTGATCACAGGCTGTTCCACCGGCTTCGGCCGCGAGCTCGCGAAGCTCGTGCTCGAACGCGGCTGGCGCGCGGTCGTCACCGCGCGCGATGCATCGAAAGTGAAGGACATCGCAGAGGGGCACGGCGAGCGCGCGCTGGTGCTGCCGCTCGACGTGACCAATCGCGCGCAGATAGAAACCGTAGTCGCGCAGGCGAAGCGCCATTTCGGCCGCATCGACGCGCTCGTCAACAACGCGGGCTACGGTTATCTGGCCGCGATCGAGGAAGGCGAGGACAGCGAAGTCCGCGCGATGTTCGAGACCAACGTGTTCGGCCTCGTCGACATCACGAAGGCCGTGCTGCCGATCATGCGTGAGCAGCGCAGCGGTTTGATCGTCAACGTGTCGTCGATTGGCGGGATTGCGAGTTTCGCGGCGACCGGCTACTACCATGCGACGAAGCTAGCGATAATGAATATATACCAAGGTTTACGCTCAAAAATAGCGGGGACAGTCCAGAGAAGGCCGCCCGGTGGAGGCTCGGTTGGGGGCTACGGCGCCGCCGTGAGAATGGGGCCGGCGTTCAGCCTTTGATCTCGAAGCGCTCCCGCGTCTTCCCCCTGATCCACGCCGGCGGCCTGCCGCGGCCCGACCAGGCGGCACCGGTCTGCGGATCGCGGTATTTCGGCGGCCGAGGTTGATGTTTTCGCGGCCGGCCGCGGTGAGCGGGGAAGATGTCCTTCTCCGTGATGCCGTACTCAGCCACCATCGCCCGGATTTCATTCACGACACTCAGGAATTCCGTCGCGCGCACGGCGTTGGCCTGGTCTGTGAGTGCAGCAATCTGCTTCTTGAGTTCGCGATATGTTGTCATGATGTGCCCTCATCTAGCGTAATACGAGTCGCGGCCGCGCCGGGAGATCCCGTAGATGAACACGGCTATCAGGATCGACTCGACACTCCAATTCAGCCAGCCGCTGGCGATGAACGTATTCTCGTATGGCATCAACGGCCAGTCTTCTCCCTCGTGGCCGCCTGCGGCGATGCTGTCCAGCACCGGCCACACAACGCGCCAGCCGACCACCAGATAGAACGCCGCACCGATGAAGAAATAGTCCTTCAGCCACCACAGGGCACCGCCGACCACGACAGCCAGCCCGATCAGCCCAAAGGCGGACTTCATCACCGAGGCCAGACTGGCACCGGAAATCTGCGCGATCCAGAAGCAGAAACCAAGAAACGCGGCGGCACCTGCCAGTATCGGGACTTCAATTCCGTTCGACGGCGAACGGTGAGACGACATATTTTGGTTTCCTCCTCTGGTTGGCATCCGGTTCTGCATCGGTGCTGGTCAGCAACGCGGTCTCAGGCGTCCGCCTCATCCGGACGGACCGGAGCCTTCTGCATCGGCCCGATCACAGACCGGATGGTCTGACCCGCCGGGCGCGGCGGCCGCGTCGCCATGCAGAGATCCTGAAACCGGCGCATCGTCGCCTCGTATCCTTGGAGGGTCGCCTGCGGCGACGCATACCGCTTCGCGTCCGGCTGTTCGTTCTGGATTTCCTCTTCCGTGGGAATCCAGTAGACGGCGCGCTTGCCGGACATCGCTTTCCTGAGTACTCCTCGCGCGACGCAATCTGCCAGTGCTGCCTGGACATTGGGAATACTGCCGTCGACGCGCTTCGTGATCTGGTGCAGCGCGTAGCGCGTGCCGGGCACCATGCTCCCGATTACGGCGGCCCGGCTCACTGCGGTTGGGCGACGTGCGTTTGTCATTTCATCTACCGTCTGGGCTGGCGATTCACGGCAAAAGCCGCAATCGGGTCGGACGAGGCTGATCGTGGCTGATGATTCGACCGCCCTGCCGCACTGACGGCGGTCGATCTGGACCGGCCCTGCACACCATGATTGGGCACCCGCGCGGCAGACCGCGCGTGGACTGCCGCCGCGTCGGTCTGAGCCAGTTGGCGTGCGTTGAGCCATTCTTCCCGGTAGACGGCGAGCGCAGCGGTGCCCGGGTCCAGCAGGACAATTGCGCCACAGATTGCCGGCAGGGTTCGTCGTATCAGCATGTTGTTCCAACGTTTCCTGAACGTTGATCGCGCTGCAGCGACGTGGAGGGAATTGTTCCCTCCCGACGCTGCATGACGCTTCTGGCGCTTACCGGACTTCACTGCTGGATCGTCGCGTTCTTCATCAGGCTACCGGTGAACTGCGCAGCGGCCTTTTCCAGCGCCAGCGCCTGCAGTTGCTGCCGGATCGTCTCTTTCGCCTGATCGAACGCGGGCACCTGGGTGGGCCGCTTCGCCTCAAGCTTCACGATCACACGCGCATTGCCTGCCGGGATCGCTGCCGGTGTGACGCCGCCCGCAGGCAACTGCGTGATCGCCTGCGCGACCGGCAGCGGCAGCCCCTGCGTGTTGCCCTCGGTCAGGGGTGTCTTGAAGCTGACCCACGGCAGCTCGCCGCCTGCCGCCTTGCTCGGTGCCACGCTGTACTGGCGCGCCAATGCGTCGAACGCTGTGCCGGACTTCAGCGCCGCCAGCACGGTTTTCGCGGTCGCGTCGTCCGCCACCGCGATGAGGCGCGGCTTGTATTCTTCCTTGCCGAGCGACGCGACGATCGCGTCATAGCGCGCTTTCACCTGCGCATCCGTGACGGGCTCGGGGTGAATGTTGTCCCTCAGATAAAGCTGCGTTTCCGCGTTGATCTTCGCGGCACTCATCGCCTGCAGAACTTCGGGCTTCGTATCGTAGCGCCCCTTCTCGGCACCCTGGCGGAACAGTTCACGCGTAATCAGTTGCGCCTTGAGCGCCTGCCGCAGTTGCGGCGTATCAGGCTGGCCTGATGTCTGCACGGCGACGCGCACTGCCTCGTCGAGCTGCGCCTGCGGGATCGCCACGCCGTTGACGATGGCCACCGTGCCGGCAGGCAGTGCACTGCTGGCCGACGGCGCAGCCGCACCGGCAGCGTGCACCAGTGTCGGCATGGCCGTGCCCAGCGCGACGGAGGCGAAAGCGGTTACGCACAGCGCGCGGATCGAGGTGGTCGTGAAAGACATAGGATTTCCTTTTTCCATTTTCAGAAGTTGAGGTTGGCTGTGGCCAGCACAAGGGTCGCGCGCGGCCCCAGGCTGGCAGGCTGTGTCAAAGCGCGGCCGACGGTCACCTCGCCCGACACCATCCGCGCATGCCATTGCCACTGCGCGCGCAGACCGGCGCCGACACCGGCCAGCGTCGGGAAGCCCGGCACCGCGATGAGGCTCGCCTTGCCCGCGTCGAGAAACACGTACGGCTCGATCCGTCCGTCGTGCCAGGCCGGTGTGTTGACCCACGCGATCTCGTTGCGCGAGTAAAAGCCCCGGTCGCCGACGATCTCGCCGGAACGGAACCCGCGAATGGTGTCCATGCCGCCCAGATAGAGCTGCTCGGAGCCGAACAGCGCCATATTCGTGTACTGGCCACCCAGCACGCCACGATAGGCGAACGCCGCACTGCCCATCTTCGGCAGCGGCACCGTGAAAGTCGCGGTCGCATCGAATTTGGTGAACTGGCTGTGCGCGTCGTCGCGCGTAATGTCATGTGCGTCGTGGTTCGCTTCGAGCCACGGCAGGCCCTGCGAAATACCGGCATCGAGCGTGACGTTGCCCGGTGCGTCGTTCAGCACGAACTTGCGCAGCCAGTTGCCGCCCACCCGCAATACCGCCACACGCTGCGGATCGAGGTCGATGTTGTTCACCTGGCGATCGGTGCGGCGCCACGACAGCGTCGCGTCGATATTCGTGGCGCCCGCCTGGCTCAGATCGAGTGCGTAGTTCCAGCCGAAAATATGGCTCAGCGTACGGCCGTACTCCAGCGCCGTCGTGCCGATCACCTGCTGGTATTCAGAATCAGCCAGCGTGTAGCTGAAGGAGTGACGGCCGAACGGCACCGCGAACGAGCCCACGAGCGCGTTGCTCTCCAGACTGTCGATGAAATTCAGGCTGAGCGACTCCTGCAACCCGAGCACGTTGTCGGCTTCGACCCCGGCCCGGTAGCGGGTAACGCCGGTCGCGGAACTGCCGTAGTTGTCGACGCCCAGCGTGTACGACAGACGGTCGCCGGGCTGATTCGCGATCGCAACCACTGACTCGCCCGGACTCTGGCCCGGCAGGATCTGCACCTGCGCCTGGTTGCGGCGCAGGCGGTTGATCTGCGCCACGCCCTGGTCGAGATCCGCGAGCCGGAGCGGATCGCCCGGAGACGCTGGAAAAGCGTTCTGGTAGCCGGCGTCGGTCAGCCAGCCTCCACCAGCCGACGTCTGGTCCTTCGAAAGGCGCCGGATGGGCTGGCCGTTCACTGTGAACGCCTCGATGCGGCCCACCTGCACGGTCACCGTGAGCGTGCCCGTACCAAGGTTCTGCGGCCCCAGCAGGGCACGCGTGGTTACATAGCCCGCCGACACCAACGCATCGGTCAGTCGCTTGAGCAGCACATTGATCCGGTGCGAGCCCAGCGCATGCCCCGTGAACGGCGCGATGATTGCATCGAGCGTCGCCTGCGGCACCCGGGTCGGGTTCGCGAGCGGGCTGCCGTTCGGTCCGGCCAGCACGATCCGGTTGACCTGGAAAGTCGGCCCCGTTTCGGCGATCTGGTCGACGGGCGTATCCGGCGGAATGTCCAGCGTGGTCTCCGCCTCTGACGCCGGCAATGTAATGGATGCGGGCGGCTGGTTCAGCTGCTGCTGCCGTGCGCGCTCGCGTTGCTGGTCGATGAGCTGTTGCGCCGGATCCTGGACCGGGCGGGGTGCACTCTGGGCGAGGGCCGGCGGCCCTGCCAGGAACAGGGTTGCAAGACCTGTCAGCGCCAGCACGGGAATCCACTGCGGCCGGTTGAACGTCTCCCGCATCAGTACCACCACCATGTCGTCAGGCCCAGATGCTGGCCGATCTGCACCGGCGTGCTGGACGGCGCACGCACGGTGGTGATGCCGCCGGTGGCGGTGGCTCCCTTGCCGCCCGAAATGTAGCCGCCATCAACGATCGCGTCGCCCGTCAGCGTGACCACGCCATCGGCCGTGAAACCGCCACCCACATCGGTCGCAAGGATCTGTGCCCAGGTGCTACCGAAAAATGCCTTGAAGCCGCGATCCTGGTTGATCGCCGAATAGCCGGTGACGCCCTGCGCGTAAGTAACGGGCGCGGTGACGCTGAGGTCGCCGCCGGCAAGCACGGTGCCACCAATGTTGCTCGCGCTCGTTCCTGCCGTAATCGCGATCCTGCCGCCGGTCTGGATTGTGCCGCCATTTGCGGTGACGTTACTCGACGCGTTCGCGTGGCAGAAGATCCAGCAGCTCTGCGCATAGCTCGCCTGGCCAGCAAACACGGCTGCGTTGGTGAAGGCCTGTTGCGCGTTGATCGAAATAGCGCCGTCGTTCGACTGGATCAGGCCGCCGCTGTTGGACACGTTGCGGCCGGAGATCGTGACCGGGCCGCCGTCCGACGCGATGAGCGCCAGCTGGCCGGGCTGGTCGACGCTGCCGTAGTCGACATCGAAGCCGCTCGTGGTATGCGTGAAGAACAGGAAGCTGCCGCCCGTATGCGAATACGCGACCGGCTGGCCGTTATCCGTGCCGTCCGTGTGGTCGATGATGTTGGAGACGTCGCCCTGCGCGGCGAGGTTCACCCCCTGGTTGCCGAGTATCCGGGCGTTGTCGTTGGTGATGTCACCCGCGGCGTTCAGCGACAGCACACCGCCGGCCGCGAAGATGATCCCGAGGTTCTCTGGCGTCGAGCGGTTGATGATGCTGCCCGTCGCGTTCAATGTCAGACCGTCGCCGCTCAGGGTGCCATTCTCTGCCACGGTGCCGGCCTGGATCTGGCTGCCCGTGTTCGCAATGTCGCCCGCGCTGGTGAGGTTCATCGCATTGCCTGCACTCAGGATCGACGGGCCGGATGTGTCGTCGACCAGCGTGATGCCGTTCGCGGTGGCCGTGACGTTGTTCGCCGCGCTGACCTGTGTACCCTGTACAGACAGCGCGCCCGGCGTCGTGATCTGGATATCGTGCGCGGCCGCGATCAAACCGTCGGTGACGCTGACGTCGCCGCCGCCCGCGTTCAGCGTGACGTCGCCGCCACTGGTCGAGCCATCAGCGTTGACGATACCCGACGCCTGGATCACGCTGCCGGTGCTGGCGATGCCGCCCGCGCTGGTCAGACTGACGGCGTTGCCTCCCGTGACCTTCGTGACGCCGCTCGCGTCGCTGGCCAGCGTCATCCCGTTCGCGTTGACCGTGACACTGCCCAGGGCGTCAACCAGGGCGCCCTGCAGCGAAACCGCGCCCGGTGTAGCGATGCTGACGTTGCCTTCGTCGGCCTTGATCGAACCATCGATGACACCAACATCGCCATTGGCCAACACCACGACGTCGCCCGCCGTCGCATAAAGCGTCCCCAGACTACGCACGCCTGCGCCCCTGTCGGTGACGATCAGCTCGACCCGCCCGGCCGTCATCCCGCCCTGCGCAGTAATGTCCACGGCGATACCTGAACTGCTCGTGCCGGGTGAGGTCGAACTGGTCAGCCAGTCGTGACCGTTGTCGGATGGAGAAAAGCCCGTGTCCCAAGTGGTTGTACTGTCGCCCACGATCGCACGAACGCCGCCGGTCGAGCTGGTGTAGCCGTTGGTCACCGGTCCGTTCACGGCGAGCTGTTTCGAGACCAGGTCGAGATTGACCACCGTGCCGGACAGGCCGCCTGCACCGATCGTGATCGGGCCGCCGACCGTCGTCAGCACGACGTTGCGCTGGGTCACGCCTGGGGCCAGCGTCACGTCATTGAAACTCACCTGCCCCGTCGACAGCACGACGTGCCCAGCGTTCACGAAGCTGCCGCCATCGACCGTGATGCCGTTCGCGTTCGCCAGAATCACATTCGCGCGCGGTCCCAGCACGCTCACCGCCCCCTGGATCAGCGACGGATTCGTGCTCGTGACCTGGTTGACGATCGTGCCCGCGTTGATACCCACGTTGTTCAGGTCCGCGCCCGCTGCCGAAACGTTGAACGAGCGGTACGTGTTGTTCGACACGCCACCTACCGCCGGCGCGATGGCAACCGTCTGGTGGCCGTTTGCTGCTGTCGAGACACCCGTTGCACTGCCGCCGTCCGCAACGATACCAGTCGCGTAAGCACCCGGAACTGCGAGCACAAGCGCGCTTGCCAGGCAGAGTGGCCGCAACGCGCCTTGCCATTCCCCTGCGCGCCTGTTGCGCGCACGTGATGTTGTTTTCTGCATCTTCGTTTTTCTTCAGAACCGCATACCTGCACTGCCCCCGCCCTAAACTGCGCCCGTTGGTCGCAAATTCACCGCAACCGGCCCGTAGAACACTAACTAGGTAGGGGATAGAAGCGTGATCTCATTGCGACTACGGCCCCAACGCCCTATCAAGGTAGCTGTGCAGCGATAGTAGTCGGGCCTTCAAGTCAGCTGGAACAGCCACATCTCCAATCATGTTCGCCAAGCGCCAACGCAAAATCATGTGGATTTCCGTCCCGGTTGCACCCTCAAGAAACGCGCTCCGTAGTTGCTTGGCATAGTCATGCAGACCTTCCGCGTCGAGTAGATCGGCTAAATCCCTACCTTCTTGATATGGATCGCTCATTGCCAGATATCAATGTGAATTCTGCGTACCAACCGACTGCATCTGAACACCTTTGCTATACACGCCAACCCGAATTTCTCTTCTGCCGGGTTCGCGCAACTTATTGCCACGTCAGTACAATCTCCGACTGTCCTCCGCGGGGATCAAATGCCGAAACGATCGTTCCCCAAGGGAATACATACATCGTCTTCCGAGAGTCTTGGACTTGTGGCGCACCAAATTCAGTTAGAAGCAGCGTGTCGTGAAGGTGTCTAATTTGGTCAGGCGTGGTAGCACCGCTATCACTCATTGCAAAGTGGACACGCTTCAGCTCGTCGTTGAAAAATGCCAGCGCAAGATTGGCACTCTTCCCAAGAAGTGTGTACGGACCGCTAGTTAAAAATCGCCAGCCCGTCTGCATCTCAAAGACCTGATTTATCGACAAGCCCATTGCTCGCAGCTGCTGGACACGAGCATCGCGAGAGAGTAGTGGTCCACCGTTCAATCGTACCGATCCATCATGAATGTCTATTTCGTGTGCCATTACGTTACTTCTTAAACGGGATTGAAAAGATCGGCGTCAACGAATTCTGGAAGTCCGGTATATAGAGCTGCGGCGCGCCTCCCGCTCCGAACTGCGGGTTTGCCGTAGTTGCGGAACTGTACGCTGCAGAAGTACTTCCATTGACCTGATAGATCGTCACGCCGCTTCTATACGGCGGATACGCTGGATTTGTCAAATTCGGTTGAATTTGCAAGGCGTTATAGTAGTCCGAAGCGGTGCCATTGGTGCCGTTGAATCCACTAATAGTTGTATAAAAAGCCGATTGTCCAGGAGCGGCGCCGACAACATAAGTTCCTTTCGAAAGTGTCACATCAGTATAACTATCGATTCCAGGATAAGCTCCACTTCCCTGCCAAGCTTGGGCTTGCTGTGATGGACTCCCGGTTTGGGCGCTCCCCTTGTTTGTGGCTACTCGATGTCAAGCTTGTGGCCGCCTTTAGCGAAGTCGGCTTTTATATCGTCCAATATGAGTTGCTTCTCTGTCGGCGAAATCCGAATGGCCTCATCTGGCGGATCCCAGAAACTGATGGTATCCGAGTAGACGACAAAGCCGAGCTTGTCGTTCCCGGGGAAGAACATCTCCCCCCCCACCGTTGCAATCCGGTCCATGACTTTCACCTTGATGTGCCCTCGTGATACGTCAAGAATCATTACTTGCCTCGGGTAAAGATGACCTTGCTTGAACCTGTTGCAGAATCGATAGTTGTGATTTGGGTGACCTTGGGATTATTCATCAACGCCGGCAATTCTGCCGTTTCCCAAACGTTGCCAGGTCTGAGATTCGAGCCGATGACTGCGCGCACGGATCCCGATGCTCCTGCCGCATACTGCGCGGAAATGTCTTGCCAAGCTTGCACCACCGCAGGATTCGACGCGTCCCATGCTGGCATCTGGATTCCGTTTTGCGCGATCAACGTTTCGAGCGTCGTGCCGCTGTTCAGTTGGGCGATTTGGGCTGCAATGTCTTGCCCCCCCCCACTCCGTTAGTTCGCCCTGACCAGAAGAATGCCGTGTTAGGCTCCGTCGCAACTGGGTTGCTGTTTGTGGCGGCCCCAGCAGCAGCACCAACGGCCGTTCCCTGACCGACGGTTACCGGCTCCGCATCCGCACCGCCCCCACCTTGCTGAGCCTGCTCTTCATCAACCGGCGCACCCTGCGGCGTCGCCTGGAGCACAAACTTCTCGCCCTCGTTCTGCTGCCCCGTCTTTTCCCAGTGCTCAGCCGTATTGTTCAGCGCCTCGTTCTGCGCCGCCGTCATCGCACCCTGCACGTTCACACCGGCCAGCGCTGCAAGATCACCACCGGCCAGCGTCGCAAACGCGGCCAACGCGGCGAGTTGTCCGGAATCGAGTGGCGCGTGCGTCGGATCGATACCATCCAGCGCCAGCGGTGAGAGTGCCGCGCTCGTGGCCCCGCCAATCGCACCATCCGAGGAATGCCGCCCCATGCCCAACGTCAGCTTAGCGAATTGAAACGAGAAAGCGGGAAATCACACCAACTATGAAGCCCAGCGTAGCCAGACCTAAAGGCACCCAATACCCCAGCGCGACCTTAACCGTGCCTCTTGACGCGCATTTCCGCATCCAAATGAATCCAAACACTAGCAAACCAACCAACCAGACGCATGCCCGAACAAATCGCTCGTGTAAACCGTCTTGGTCAGGAATGATCCACCACCACAAGCCAGAGACAAAGATCGTTGCGTAGAACAACACCATTCTTGCCGCGTCAACAACCCGATCAATAAGTTTATACATTTCGCTTTACCCAGGACACCATCACTTCTTCGGGGCTGAGGAACCACTCGTCCCAGCAACCCCCGGGACTTGCATCAAGAAATCGTAGCCCGAACTCAAATATTGAGTATTCGTTGTGAAGTTGAACAGGTTCGTAATTGTCGAATTAGGTGGCGATGGGTCAGGAATGAGCACGCTCCTGTATTGGCCAGTCGGCGCCGCCGCTTGTGAGTTTAGCCATGTATTCAAATCTTGCTCTTGCGTTAAGGCTGCACCCGTTCCATACGGCGCAAACGTGGAACTGCTGACCGAGACCTTGCCGCTAGCGAACGCCAGACCCAAGTCCGCTATTTCCGCCACGTTCTGTGCAGACTGATTGTTAGGGAAGAAGTAGTTAGCCGTCGCCTGGAAGCCGCTTCCCGGCAGCGCTGCTTGGGTCGATCCATTCCAAGCGTTGTACAGATTGACCGCGTTGGAATAGGTGCCGTAACCGTTAGTGTAAAGGTTCGCGATACCCAAACCAGTAACCAACGGATCAAGCGTCACGGCACCCAAACCGGTCATCAGCGCACCACCCGCAACCCCCGCAACTGATCCGGCGAGGCCGACTGCTGGTTGAATCAGTGGGCCAACGCTTTGAGCCGCCGCGCTCAACATCTGGGTGCAAGTTTGGGGGTGACCGAGACAGTTGTTGATCGCTTCGTTCTGCGCCGCGAACGCGCCCCCCGCCACGTTCTGTCCCGCCAGTCCCGCGAGAGTGCCGCCTGTGAACGTAGCGAACGCGGCAATCGCGGCAGCTTGTTCCGACGTCACATCTGGATCGCCGCCTGTAACGGCACTGGCCACATACGGCGTCAGTGCCGCACTGGCCGCCCCGCCAATGGCCCCGCCCGCGCATCCGCTGCCCAGCGCCGCGCTAGCGCCACATCCAAGGACAGCATGAAGTGCAATGCTCTCCAGCGAGCCCGGCTCAATGTTGGGATCAGCACCGATCGCCCCTGCCCCTGCCGCAGCAATATCGGCCACCGCATTGTCCTTCAGCGCCGTCAGGAAGCTCCCACCTTCGATCGCCGTCGAAATCCCGGCGTCGACCACGCTCTGTTCGCCAATCTGGACTGCGAGATTGCCCAGATTGGCAAGCGTCACCGGCGCGTTGGACGACACCACATTGGTGCCGACAGCACTGAAGTCATTCAGCCCGAGATACTGGTTCACGTCCTGCGTGAGATACGTGATGGCCCCGGTCTCTATCACGTTGGCAACGCTGAACGCCTGGCCGCTGTTGAGCTGGGTCATCGCGCTGTCGAGCATGGCACCGGCGACCGGACTGCCGAACATCGATGTTGCGATGCTGATCGTCGCAATGACCACCATCATGAACGCGTTGTCGAACGCGGACGGCTGGTCCATCACCGTCGTCGTCAGGTTATCGCTGACCGTGCTTTGCGTGAAGTTGCCGCCCAGCTGGTTCTGCAGGCTGGCGAGCAGCGCCTGGGTGCCCGCCACATCGACGCTGCCGTCCGCATTGACCTGCTGCAGTGCGCCCCCAATCTGGTTGATCGCCTGCGCATTCAGGTCATAGTTCGCGGCCGACATGAAGCCGCCCTGCTGCACGACCGTACCGGTCGTCTGGGTGATGTTGCCGTCGAGCTCCGCCTGATACTGGTAGATCGTGCCGACGTTCACGGAACGTTCTTCGTTCGTCAGCGTGCCGGTGTTAACCGTCAGGTTCTGCGCGTTGACCGTCCCGGTATTGAGGATGCTGCTGGCGTAGTCCAGCGTGACGTCCGTCCCGCTGATCTCCCCATCCGCGTTCACGGCCGCATAGTTCTGCGGCAGCAGCACTTCCGGCATCAACGCCTGCACGGTCGGGCACGCGCCGCTACCGGTGGCCGTGCAGCCCGGCTCGGGCACGGTCTGCTCGACATACCAGAGCATCGGCGCATTCACGAGCGCGAGCTGTGCCGCGCTCAGCTGGGTGCCGAGCGCCACATTGTTCTGTTCGGCGTACTGCAGCGCGGCACCATAGAGCGCCTGCGTATCCTGGTTGCTGATCGACGCCTGGCTCGTGCTGTCGGTCGCGCTGGTGGTGCTATAGAAGCTCGCCTTGCCGGTCGCCTGCAGCGCCGCCTGCTCCACCTGCTGCGCCTGCGTGTACGGGTCGTAGTAGAACTGCGTCGTACCCGGCTGGAGGCTCGCCGGCAAGGCGGCCAGCAGGGCCGCGGGCGACAGGTCACCCGATACCAGCGAGGCTGGACTGTTGACGAGATACGAAGGCGTTGATGCCGCGCCCCCGGTCACCGTCTGCACTGGCGGGACAACCGGTTTGCCAACGGTCTGCACACCGACCGGCACACCTGCGGGAACCCCCGCCGAACCGGTCACCGATACCGGCTGGCCGTTCGCACTCGTCACCTGCCCTGCGGCATTGACAGTCGTCGTCGCGCTGCCTGGCACCGCCGGCGGCCCGAGCGTGATCACCTGCCCCGTCACGACGGGCGGCGGCGTATAGACGTTGGGATCCGTCAGCCCGTTCACGAGTTGCGAGCCGGACAGTGCAACTGTCTGGCCAATCACGTTACCGGTATTCGTCAGCGTCGGCGAATTCACCGACAGCGTATTGCCGGCCTGGATCGTCGCTGGCACGAAGTCGGGCAGGCCGACTGCTGACGGCAGCCCCGCCGGGTCCTGGATGTCGGCCGACGAATACGCGCTGCCATACAGCGTCGAACATAGCGACGCGTCCCCCGCACAACCCCACGTGTTGCTGACCAGGTTGTCATGCCAGTAGGCATTCAGGTACTGGTTGTCACTTGACGCGCTGCTGGCCGCATTGATGGTCACGTTGTTCAGCGCGGTAACGAGACTGCCGGTGTTGCTGAACACCCCCGCCTGCAGGTTGACGTCGTGGTTGGCGGTGATCGTCGCGGGGTTGGCCGACTGCACATCGAGGTACGCCTCGCAGTCCTGGCCGCAACCACCGAACGGAGTCGCGCTGCCGTAGTTCTGATGAACCTGTACGGGTGCGGCAATGGTGTTCGTAAGTGTCGCGGCATTGATATCGACGTCATTGCCCGCCGCAATCGCCCCAGACGTGTTGGTGACGCTCGCGGCCTGGGTCGGCGATGTCGACGTGGTGCCCGCGCCGCCGATCACCACGTTGTTGGCCGCCACCAGATTGCCGTATGTGTTACTGACGGTATTCGCCGCGATCACGATGTCGTGGCCCGCCGTCACGTTGGCGTTGATCTGCTGGTACGCGTAGGTCTGCGAATTGGGATTCGTCGTGCTCGCCGGCGAGCACCCCGAGAACCCGGCCGCACAGCCAGCCGTCGTCGTCATCGTGCCGGTGTTCGTCCCCTGGTTCGTGAAACTGTTCGCGGTGATACTGACGTCATTGCCGGCAGCCAGCGTGCCGGCGTTCACCAGATCGCCACCCGACAGGTTCAGGTTGTGGCCCGCGACGATCTGCCCGGCAGCACCCTGAACGGTCATGGTGGACGACGTGGACAGGGGCGTGACCGTTCCCGGCGCGGCAAGCTTGATGCCCGACGGATCGATACAGTCACCCGCCGTGCCGAACGGACAGCCGTTCAGACCGTTCGGACCGTTGAACGTGTTCCACAGCGATATCGTTGATGGGGCCTGCGACAGGAAACTGTTGATCGAAGCCACATCGATCGAGTCGGTGACCGTCGAGGTATAGACCGAACTGCCATTGTTCAGCGACTGGACGTTGACACTGGCATCGTTGCCCGCGCTGACCGTGCCGCCCTGATTGTTCAGGCTGCTGGCGTTGATATTGACATTGTGGCCCGCAGCGATCACCGAGGTGCCGCCTGCGGTGCCGCCGGTGGTCGTGGTCGTCTCGGTCGCGGTGGGCAATGCGACCGTGATTGTCGCGATGGCCTGGGCGGCATTGTCCGGCGTCTCGACGAACCACAGGTTCTCAATGATAGGGTTGCCGAGGTTGCTGGTACCCGTGACCGTCGGCACTTCCACGAACGTGACCGTGTTGCCGTTCGTGACCGGCGGGCTGACATTGCTCGACGACCACCCGGACCTCGGCCCCAGAATCGCGTCAATCGACGTCGGATCGGCGACGCCGTCGACCGACAGCGCGTCGGCCAGCGTGACCTGATTGGTTCCAAGACTGGAGACATTGCAGCAGAAGCGGTTGCCATTGCTCCCCCAGGAGACAGCTTCGTCAATCGTGTCGGAGCCGACAATAAGCCCCATGGCAAGCCCGGGGTTGTCCACCGTCGTGGTGGTCGTGGTCGTCGCGCCGGTTCCAGCCGCCGAGTTGATGACGTTGGCCGCCGTAATCGCAAGGTCGTTGGTCGCCGTCAGCGTACCGCCCGCATTGGTCAGATCCCCCGACAGGTTGACGTTGACATTGCCGCTGCCCGCCGGGCTGCTGCTGTTGCCCGCCTGCGTCGTGCCGTTCGAGTTGTCGTAGCTCGACCCGCTGACGTTCAGCGTGTTGACCGCCTCGATGGTGCCGGCGTTGGTGCCCGAACCGTTCAGTGTGAACGCGTCGTTTGCCTGCACGGTCGCGCCAGTCTGGTTCGCGAGCGAGCCGTTGATCGTCACATCATTCGCCGTGACAGTGCCGGAATTTGACACCGCACCATTGAGCGCCAGCGTGCCTGCGCCCTGACTGATCGTCCCGCTGTTCGTGATCCCCTGCGTGGCCGTCACGGTCACTGCCGTGCCCGGCAGCGTCCATGCGCCGGTGTTACTGATCGCCTGCGCCGACAGGTTGAACGCGCTGCCGCCGTTCAGTGTACCCATCGAGGCGGCCGAGGGATCGATCGCCTGGTTCGGCAGGTTCACACTCAGGCTGTTCTCTCCGAGTATCTGGCCATTCGTGTTGCTGAACGTGCCGTTGCCGCCATTGACGTTGACCGTCACGTCGCCCACCGCCGACGTCGGATTGTTCACATCGCCAGCGAAGATCAGCCCGTTGCTGTTATCGAGTCCATTCGTGGTCAGCGTCAGCGCATTCGTTGCGAGCAGCGCGCCGGTATTGGTGGTGCTGTTCATCACGCCCAGATTCGTGGTCGGGCCGTAGATCGAGCCGCTGTTCGCGAGGTCCGTCGCGTTGACCGTCATTGTCTGCAGCGACGACAGCGAACCCTGATTGTTCACCGTTGAACCCGACACCGTGAGGTTGCCCGCCGCCATCTGCTGGCCGACGTTCGTCACCGTCCCACCGGCGAGCGTCGCATCGCCCTGATAGGCAGCGGTGCCGCCGGTCGTCAGGCTGGTCGAGCCGGCGACGCTGTAGGTGCCACCAATCGCCGCATTGGCAGTGGTGACATTCGCGCCGGAAAGCGTCGCGTTGCCGTTAACCGTGAGCGCGGGCGCGTTTGCGTCAAAGGCCGCACCCAGCTGACCCGCCGACGTATCCAGGCTGTTCTGCGCGGTCGCCGTCAGGTTGCCGCCGACCGCCAGCCCCTGGGTCGTGATGTCCGTGCCGGTGAGCGTCGTGTCGCCCGAAACGGTGGCCTGGCCGCCCAGTGCGAGGGTCTGCCCGGCGTTCAGCGTCGCATTGCCTGCGGCCGACACCGGTGCCGTTGCGGTGAGGTTGCCACCCTGCGCATTGACACTCAGGTTGCCCAGCGTCTGCACACTGCCCTGCGCCGTCACGTCCGTGCCGGCCGTCACGGTCATGTCGCCACCCGACAGCGCATTGCCGCCGAGCGTCGCGCTGCCACCGGCCGCCGTGAGCGTTTCGGTGCCGACCGCGGTGGTCGCACCGACCGAGAGGTTCTGCGCCGCTGTCGCGCCCAGGTTGTTGCCGGTCTGGATCGCGCCCGTCATCGACAGGTTGCGGCCTGCCGTGAGCGCCGTGTTGTTCGCCACGCTGATCGCGCCGCTGCCGGCCAGGTCGCGCCCGGCATTCACCGACGCGTTGCCCGTGCCGTCGACTTCCATCCCGCCGTCGAGCGTCACATCGCGCGCCGCCGTAATCGTGCTGCTCTGGCCACTGTGAACCTGGCCCGCCACCGACGCATCCTGTCCGGCCGCGATGGCAATCTGGCCTGGGGTCGACAGCGAGCCGCCGACGTCAACGTTACCGGCGCTGGACGTAATGGTCGCATTGCCCTGCGACGACACCGTGCCGCCGAGGCTCACACCCTGCTGACCGGCCACCGCCAATTGCCCGTTGGTCGTGACTGCCCCGGTGGTAGTCGCCGTGCCCGTCTGCGCAGCCAGCGAAACGTCGCCCACGCCTGCGACGGAACCGTTGACGGTCGCGTTCTGGCCGCCAGTCAGGGCGACGGTGCTGCCACCCAGCACGGCACCGTTGACCGTCAGGTTCTGGCCCGCGACCGCCCTGATCGTGCCGGGCGCCGTAACGGCCGAGTTGAGTGTCAGGTTGCCGTTCGTTGCCTCGATATCGAGTGCATTTGCCGACACGGAGCCCAGCGACATCGACTGGCCCGCGATCAGGTTCGCACTTGCGCCAGCCGCGACCGATGCCGCGTTCAGGTCACCGCCCGCGTTCAGGGTAACGTTCTGGCCGGCCGAGACGGAACCCGTCGCGTTGATGTCGCCGTTCGCCGCGACCATATAGTTCTGGTTCGCGAGGCCCGTGCCGGAAACCGTTGTATTGCCGACGCTTGCCAGGTTGACGTTCTGGTTCGCGAAGGTTGAACCCACCGTGATGTCACCGTTCGAGTTCACATTGACGTTACCGGCAGTGGCCGCGAGCGCGCCCTGCTGGTTCACGCCCATCCCCGCTGCGGTGGCGACGATAAAGATCTGCCCACTCGTGACGGAGCCATACTGGCTCGCGTCGATCGCGATGCCGTTTCCGCCGATGGCAGCCGAGGTGTTGGCGGTTCCGTTCGACGCCGTGCCGTAGGTCGTACCGCTTGCGTTCAACGCGCCCGGGCTGACGAGCTGGTTACCCGTAATCAGGTTGACACGCTGGTCGGCGCGCAACGGCGCATTGAGGTTGATCGTCTGCGCGATCACGTCGATATTACCCACCGTGCCATCGATGCCCGCACCCGGCCCATTCACCCCGGCCGGCCCATTGATCGTCACGTTGCCCGAAGAAACGCTGTACGCCACCGCGCCCGCGTTCGCAAAACTGGTGGGGCTGCCGTTAGGGCCGGTGATGAACTGCGGCACTCCCGTGGTCAGCACCAGGCCCGGCGCATTCGTCAGCGAAAGTCCGTTGACCGACAGTCCATCCGGATTGCTTATGATGATTGAGGCGGGAGATCCGAACACCTCAAGTGGTCCCGCCAGGGTCGACGGCGAAGTCGAGTTAACTTGGTTCAGGATCGTGGTGGCCGCGCGCCCGTTCAAGTTCGGATTCGCGCCGAGCGTGCCGCCGAGCAGCGGCGTGCCCGGGACCAGGCTGTTATTGAGCACCAGACCTGAACTGTCAACGTTGAACGAACTGTACTGGTTCGAGCTGAGGCCATTTGCATTCGGCGCGGTAATATTAACCGCAGGGATCGCCGTGCTGGTCTGCGTAATCGTAGGCTGGAACTGGACGGGCGCACGCGGATCGACAATGGGCGCGCCGTGAGCGGTTTGGTCAGCGAGCAGCACGGCGGGCGCGAAATACATCACCACCGTCATGACGGTGGCGGTGATGCGCATCCACAGCGGACGGACAACGGCCTGCCGCTCCCCGGACGGGCGGATGAAGCGGCGGCATGCAAACGCCGCGTCATGTGCAGCGAGTTGTTGTGAGAAGCGCGAGATTCTTGCCATTGTTTTTATGTAGCTGCAACGGTTCATCCGGCGCGCAATCTATCACTACGGGCGATCCATTTCTTTAAAGAATTGTCAAATTTGGACTGCGATTTTTTGAGATGGACTGCGAAATGATGCGATTTGAACCAGCCCGCAACGATCAACGCATGCGCGAGTGGCGCAAAAGCGGCACGACCGGATCGCGCGAAGGAAATGGCCAGTCCCGGCGATCCTGATAACGCGGTGCGCGGGAGCGCACGGCAACGGGGTGAGTGAAATGGGCGCCCCATTGATTGCAAGGGCGCGTTCCTGCACCCTGTCAGCACAGCGCGTCGGGACAGTTCGCGATGAATGCCCGGTCGTGCGCGACGAGCGAGGGGGCGGATTATCCGGAAGGGACGGCGTAGAGCGGGTTTATCAGCCGAGCCTCGGCCCGCCGCTTAAAACTCCACCAGCGCAAAATCTTCCTTGCCCACATCGCACAGCGGGCAGCGCCAGTCGGCCGGCACATCGGCCCAGCGCGTGCCCGGCGCGATGCCCTCTTCCGGCACGCCGGCGGCTTCGTCGTAGACCCAGCCGCAGATCACGCAGACCCATTGCTTGAAGTCGTCGGCTGTCGCGACGTTCGCGGCCGACCGCGCATCGGGCATACCGGTCGCAGCGGCATCCGCCGCGCACGTGCGCGCCGTCGCATCGAGGCTCACGACGAGCGGCGCGACCGTGCCGCTACCGGTTCCCGCGAGCCGCGCCTTCAGGCTGTCGAGCAGGCGCTGCGCCTCGTCGCGGGTCAGATCGATCCAGTACGGATCGCCGGCGCCGTCGTTGAGCCGCTCGGGGGAAAACTGGATTTCTACGGCTACGCCCTTCTTGTACATGGCAATCAAAAATCTCGAGAAAGCCGGCGACGCGGGCGCTGCTTCAGTGCGCGTGGACCAGCAGATTCAGCGCGATCGAGGCGATCAGGCCAGCGGCGCCGATCAGGCCAAGCAACTGCAGCAGAGTGAGGGATTTACGCGAGTTGGTGGGGGTTTGTTGCGTGGTCACGAGCGAGTCTTGAAGTTCGGAAAAAGCGCAATGGTACACGGGTGCGGACGCGACGAATGTCGATTGGCGCAAACTCGCGCGCAATAAAAGTACCGGGCGATATTATCGCCGCTCGCGCGCCGCGCATTGTCTACCGTGGGGAGATGGATTAATTCCAGGCGAGGGGGAAAGCCGTGGCGGGACGGGGTGCGCGGCGCCGGTGAACACACCCGCGCCGCGCCGCGCTCAGGTCTTGGCGAGCGGATCGCCGTGACGCGAATCCCAGAAACGGATCACCGCCGTATCGCCGGTGCCCGCGCCGACCACCTGGTCCGGCGCGCCGCACTCGCGCAGCAGCGCGCGCAAGTCGTTGATGACCGGGAACACCTCGTGATTCCAGTCCGCTCCCTGCGAATCGTGGGCACGCTGCTCCGCCTCGACGATCTCGCGATCCTCCTTGAAAATGCGTTCGGTGAACCACACCAGCAGCGGCCATGCGAGATTCATCACACCCGGAATGCCGGGCTTGCGGATCGACAGCAGCCCGAACGTTCGGTTGGTGCGCTGCTCGCGGTCGAGCGGCACATAGACGATCCACAGGTCCATCACCAGCGTCTGCTCGTCGTTGCGGATTTGCAGCGTCTGGAACGGGTATTCGGTGCGGATCGTCATGACGTCTTTGTCGCCGGAGCCACCGGTCTTGCGCCTCTCGCCGAACACCATCGCTTCGCCTAGCGGCTGCTGCCCCTCCATGCGCGCAAATGTGTAGTCGACCTCGACCCAGCCCTCACCGCGCCGCCGCCCGAGCGAACGCGCGCGCATGCGCCCCATCTGGCGGCGATGCAGGAACTGATGATTCATGTCCATCAGGTTCTCGTGCATGAACGAATAATGACACTTGACCGGACGGCCGAAACGGCGCGTCTTGTACTTCGGGTCGGACACCGAGCGAAAGCCCGGCAACGGCCGCTCCTCCGCGAGCGCGGCGTCGCCGGGAAACACGAAGATCAGCCCCTCCACTTCCTGACACGGATACGAGCGCACACCGTTCGGTAGACGCTCGCGGCCGAGGTACGGCACGTCGATGCACTTGCCCGAGCAGTCGTAGGTCCAGCCGTGATAGCCGCAGCGAATCGATTCGCCGTCGACCACGCCCTGATGCAGCGGCACCTGCCGATGCGCGCAGCGATCTTCCAGCGCGAACACTTTGCCGCTCTCGGTGCGCGCGAGCACGATCGGATCGCCGGCGAAGGTCACGCCGAGCGTCTTGCCGCGCTTCACTTCATGCGACCACGCGAGTGGGTACCAGTAATCCGGATGAATGGCGACGCGGCGCAGATCGCGCACCGGCGCCTCGTGAGTGGCTTGAGCAGGCGCGGCAGCGAGCGTTGCGCCTGCGGATTCCTGTTCCTGTTCGAGCGGGGGAACTGCATGCATAGGTCAAGCCTCCGTGCACCAGCGGATGGAAGGTTGCCGCGCTGCAGGGCAGTGCGGCATCTTCATCAGTCTACTTGATGCAGCCGCCGCATGGCACTTTCGCCGGCATGCGCGATGCATCGCAGCACACATTGCGCGGCAGCGCGCATCAGGGTGACGAGCTTCCTTTACCACACCCGCCCTACGGAAACATTGACCTGCACTTCGAGCTGCTCAATCCTCGTCGACCGCGACGAGCCCGGAGCGCCGTTGCACGCCCCACGCGCGGCCGCCGCGCAGAAAATGCAGCCAGCCGAGCGCGGCGCCCAGATGACGCGCGAGCTGGAACGAGAACGGCTCCGCAACGGCCGCGAGCATCGCCATGCCGAGACTGTTGCCACTGCGCTCGCCGGTCCAGCGCCGGTAGAGATGGATGCTCCACAGGTAAAACGCCAGATCGATCGCCGTTTTCAGGCCGATCACGCTAAAGATCGACACGACGATCGCCCCGTGTCCGCCGAACAGAAAACCGAGTAGCAATGCGAATGCCGTGAGGCCGTAGATCGGCTGCATCGTGTCGACCGCCTTGACCGGCAGCATCAGCATGCCGAGCGTACCGTAGCGCGGATTGCCGGTCATGTCGCGGTTCCAGTACTGCGTCTGCAGGAAGCCCGCGAACCAGCGGCGGCGCTGGCGCAGAAAGCTTGCGAGGGTGTCGGGCGCATCGGTGCGCGCATGCGCTTCGCCGACCACGCGCACGTCCCAGCCGAGCTCGTGATCCACCGAATAGCGGCGCAGCCGGTGAATCAGTTCGTAATCCTCGACCAGACACTGCGGATCGAAGCCGCCGACCGCGACGAGCGCATCGCGCCGGAACGACGCGAATGCGCCCGAGATCAGCAGCAGGCTGTCCGCGCGCATCCACGCGAAACGCGCGATGAAGTTGCGCATGTACTCGTAGGTCTGGAACCACTGGAACACGCGGCCCGACAGCGACTTGCCGCAGACCGGCACGAGAATGCCCGCTGCCGCGACGAGCGACGGCTCGCTCGCGAACGCGGCGCGCATCGCGTAGGTGGCGTCGTCGTCGAGCAGCGTGTCGGCGTCGACGGTCATCACGGTGTCGGTCGTCATCACGGTGATCGCGGCGTTCAGCGCGCGGGCCTTGCCGCCGTGCGGCACGCGCAGCCAGAACAGGTTCGGATGCAGCGAGCTCGGCGCGCTCAGCACGCCATCGGCGGCGGGCGTGAGGCCGAAGCGTTGCGTGAGCAGCTCGGCGGTGGCGTCGGTGGAGCCGTCGTCGGCGATCACGATCTGCGCGGGGCCGTGCGTTTGCCGCAGCAGCGCGGCGAGCGTGACCGGCAACACGGCCGCCTCGTTACGCGACGCGACGATGACACCCATGCCCGGCAACTCGCGCCGTTCGTGGTCGGCTTCGAGCGGCGCCGCGCGGCGCGTGAGCGGCAACGACTTCCACGTGACGAACGCGAGCAGCAACGTGTCGTATGCGACATACGCAATACCGGTCGACCACGCGAGCGCGCCACGCAGAAAGAATGCTCGCGCGAACAGCAGTGCCCACAGCACGACGACGCTGGAATGGATCAGCGTGCTCGATAGCGTCGCGCGACGCGGCAGAATGCGCGGCGACGCGACAGCGAGTGCCTGTTCTAGGGTCTTCTTCAAGGTGAGTGTTTCAGGTTCAGCTGGGTTGCGGTTAGTTGGCGAAGCTGTGTTCGCGCCATCAAAAACATGCGGCGGCTTCACGGCGTCATGCGCTTCAATACCGATTTGCGATCGAGCCACTCATGCTTGAGCGCGCCGCCGATATGCATCGCCAGCAACGCATAGAGCGCATAACCGAGCCACGCATGCAGCGCGCCGAAGCGATCGTGCAACGTCTCTTTCAGTGTCGGGTCGAGATGCATCACATAGCCGAAGCGCGGCCATTGGAACAGGCCGAACCACTGCATCGGATGCGTGGCCGCGTCTTTCCACGCGGAATCGTGCAGCCAGCCGGACAGCGGCAACGCAATCATCAGCAAATACAGCGCGAAGTGCGCGAGGTGCGCGGCAATCTTTTCCCACGACGGAAACTCGCGCGGCAACGGCGGCGGCTTGTGCGACACGCGCCACAGGATGCGCAGCAGCGCGAGCCCGAGCACCGTGATGCCGATCGATTTGTGTGTGTCGATCACCGGACGCACCCAGTCGTCGGGCAGCGAATCGGCGGACAGAGCGAGCACGACATTGACGCACATCAGCAACGCGATCAGCCAGTGCAGCGTCATCGCGGTGCGCGTATAGCGCGGCGGGCGAGAGGCATCGGTCGAATCGGTCAGGGAATTCGCTTGGGTGTTCATGGGTGTTCCGTTCGCGAGGGCGATGAATGCCGTGAAAGCTGTTTGAAAATCGACGCTACTGGTATCAGGCAAACGCCCAAGTGTGCCGTTTTATTCCGCAAAGCGCTTAACCTGCGTGTTTCAGTTTGTTTCGGGCTTTGGATGCACGACCCGCGCGCAAATCGCACTCGCATGGCTGCTTTTTAGCTGGTGTTTTGGCCCATGTTCTGGCTGGCGTCCCGCGGATCAGCGCGGGACGCCCGGCGGCATCGAGTTCACCTTGCGCTTGCGCGCGTTCGAGCCGTCGCTCGAACGCGGTGTCGAACGTGACGAGGCCAGGCGCGATGTAGCGATCAAGCGTGTCCGATTTCTATCCGATCAATTCGCCAGCACCCTTTTGAGCGCCTTCTGGTCACGTTCGAGCTGCATTCTCATGTGCCGCATGAACTGCCTCGCGGTTTCCGTGAGTGGGGTACCAGGGCGAAACACCAGCACTCCTGTGAACATTACCTCGATGTCGATCGGCTTCACGACGAGTCCCCGCTCGGCGAAGTCCAACGTCACGAGCGGATGAGCGATTCCTATACCGACTCCCGCGAGCGCCAGTTCGCAGATCGTGTGCGAATACGGCGTCTCGACGACCGGTTTGAGACGGATTTCGCGTGCCGTGAGTTGCGTTTCCAGGCGTAGCCTGGTGCTGTCTTCGGGATTCAGCGCGATGAAAGGAAATTCAGGCAGGTCCGCAACAGCGATGACAGGACGCGTGGCCAAAGGATGATGCGAGTTCATCACTGCGACAGCCCGCATACGCGCGAACACCGAGTGTTCGAGGCCGGCCATCGACATCTCGTCGGACATCAGGCCGAAATCCACCTGTCCAGCCGAGACCTTCTCATGCACTTCGCGCGAACTCATCACCTGTAGCGAAATTTGCACGTTTCTGGACGGGGCATCGAACGCCGCAATGACACGTGGCAGAAAGCCTGTGCCCAGTGCCGGCAGAGAGGCGATCGCCATCCGGCCCAATCCGTAGGAGCGCAAACTACGGATTCGATGCTCGATGACCTCAAATCCGCGAAAGTACAGGTCAACCTCACGCATCAGGGCGACGGCTTCCTGGGTGGGAACGAGCCGGCTGCGTATCCGCTCGAACAGGCCGAAGTCCGCCATGGTTTCCAGACGCCTGATGGCCTGACTGACAGCCGGTTGCGAAATGCCGAGCAGGGCCGCCGCCTTGCTCGTGCTTCCTGCGTTCATGACCGCCCTGAACACTTCGATATCCCTGATCCGCATAACCTATACTTATTGAGCTAATTATTTCCGATGTTGATGCAATCCCGGGTAAAAGTAAACTTCGATCATCAATCCACCACGAGGCATCGCCGGGAGCAACATGACAAGCAATCCCCAGAAAGCGCCGCAGCCGTTCCGCAGCCTG